>CAYNXT010000028.1:2505-14782 GCA_964401235.1 uncultured Planctomycetales bacterium | reverse complement strand
GGGCAAAACCGCGGTCGGCAAGCGGCTGGCCAAGCGGCTGGGCTGGAAGTTTATCGACGTGGATGAGCTCATCGAGGCCAGCGCGCATAAGCCCATCGCCGCCATTTTTACCGAGCGGGGCGAGTCCGTGTTTCGCCGCTTGGAGCGGCGCTGCATCAACCGGGTGATCCATCATCGCCACCAAGTAATCGCCACCGGTGGGGGCGCGTTCGTTGATCCGCAAAACCGAGCCCGTCTACGTGTCAGCGGACCGGTCATTTGCCTGGCAGCCAAGCCGGAGCGCATCGTAGACCGAGTGGGTCGAAAGCTTCAGATGCGACCGCTCTTAGCCGGGGCGGCCAATCCGCTCTCAAGGATCCGAACGCTCTTGAGCCAGCGAGCGCACGCCTATGCGCAAGCCGATTGGACGCTCGATACCAGCGACTTGTCCATTGACCAAGTGGTCGAGCGGATCTGCCAGCACGTTGGGCCATCGGTGTGCCGGAGCTGGCGTTTCTTTCAAGACCACGCCAAAACTTTAGCGTCTCGATACGGGGGCAAGTACATCGTGGTCATGGATGAGAAGATCGCGGCCTCAGGCCAGACGCAGCTGGAAGCCTACCGCAACGCCGGCCGCCTCGCGCAGAATCGGGAAGTGGGCATTTTCTATGTCCCGCTGCCGGAAGAGTCGCTGACTGCGCTGTAACGGATGCCGCGCGCCTTGAAATCTGATCCATTGCGTCGGGTGGAATTCTCCTATTTGAGAGATGCCTCCGGGCATTATGCGCCGATTATCTACTTGGAGGTTTGGACCGGCAACCGCTGGCTCTATCTGCAGGCCTATGTGGATTCCGGCGCATCTTGGAGCGTATTCCACGTCGATGTCGCGCAACTCCTGGGGATCAAACTGAATAAGACCAAGCGCCACTATCTGTCGCTGGGTAATGGGAGCGTGATCCCCGTGTACCTCCAACACATCAAGGTGCGTTTCGCCGGCAAAGAGTTTCTGGTGCCGGCCGGATTTTCCGATTCGCTGCGCGTCGGCTTCAACCTTTTGGGCCGCGCCGGATTTTTCAATCGCTTCACCTTTTGTTTCAACGACCGCGCCCGCACCCTCACGGCCTCTCGCTGGTCCTAAAAAAGCTTCACGGTGTGGCATTATGCGGCCTTCTGTGCTCATAACATGTTTATTATGAAGAGATTATGTCATGCGAGAGTTCCGTCAAGGCGTAAAAGTCGCTTACACATTGTCTAAGCTGCTTAATCTTACGCAGTCTTCTGTCTATTGACAGGCGTGATCCATTCTAGGAGAATTGCGCAATGTACTTCGCTACACGGCGGGCTCAGGCACTCCTTTATATAATCGTAGGAGGGACATGCCTCTTTCAAGCGATCGGCGAGGGGGCTCAAGTCAGAACACATTCTGCTCAATTGATTGACAAGCGCCGCGCACGCGTGGAGCGGTTTCTTAAAGAAGGTAAAGAGCGCTTAGTCGACTCCGATGTCTGGGGGGCCTATCGGAATTTTTCTTCCGCCTTCCGTTACAGCCAACGCCGAGATCCTGAAGCAACCTTCTATCTTGCCGTCACCCGTCTTCTTGCTTGGCCTATGCGGCACCAGCGCGCTATTGAATCGCTTGGGGCAACAGGCCCTAAGGGACGAGCACTTCAGTTTACTGATCTCAATCCGCTTCGGTTCATGGTCGAGCTTCCATCAACCTTTATGGGGCCACTTCAGTTTTCTCGCGGGGCCGAGGTTCAGCGCTACTTGGCGCAACAACTGATCACTGAATTAACACTCAGCCAGGCGCAGCTGAACAGGATTCCAAAAGGATTTCAATCCGCATTACCGGCGAGGAACCCTCTTACCGGTGTCGGTCAGATCGAAATTGATGATGCGGATATTGCGTTGTGCCAAGCCGCGATCAGTGTTGCACTGGCTCAAACCCATCTCGGGCAGGTCTATAATGTCGATGTGGAGACGGAAGACTTTATTCAGCGGGTACAGCGGGAAGAGTTCGGTTCCCCCTCCGGCTACTTGGATAATCATCCTGACCTCTTGCATCTCCAGGATCCAGCGAAGGCACAATCGGCGAGAGATACGCTGGTGAACGCAATTGATCAGTATCTTGCTGCTGATGCGCTGTTGCAGCAGGAAACGGATGATCAAACAGACGATCTCTTCAGTTTTTCGACAGAGAGCCTGGATCTTCAGCGGGCGGCGACTTTTCGAAAAACACTTCAAGATGTTCGGACTTCTCTCCTGAGACTGACAGATTCCGGTTGGTCACTCGCGGTCAATCAATTCTTAGATCTCGGAGATTTTTTTGAGGATCCCATTGATCTGCGATCGCTCGACACCGGCAGAGGGATCCAGGCGGCTTTGCTGCCACGTCTATTCGCCCAAAGTGAGCGCGCCCTGACGAACTTGCGCAACGCTCCGGTGACGTTCTCAGAACAGGTTGATCCCGTCCTGACAGGATTGCGCCACCCGAACAAGATGCTTGAAATTGACTACGGAGACCTCCTGGCTATTCAAACGCTACTCGAAGGCGCTAACACCGCCATGGTCATGCTCGGCAGCTACAATATCGATGTGCGCATTCCAGAAGTGGCCGAGAAGGCTATTGCGCAGACATTAGACGTGGAACGCGATCTTCTAGCGCCATATCCGGATGTGTTACGAGTCGGCGACTTCGAGAGTATTGTAAGAGCGAGGCTGCTGGGTCGTCGGGCCATCGGTGCCGCCTTGAGCACTTCTTTCTACTTGCGATCATTAGACGACCCAGTTACCTCGGATGAGTTATTTCAATATGAAGGTCGAGTGGCACAATGGGATGCGCACTTACGACCGCAGCTTGCCGAGCTCGAGAACTCCTGGGCCGTCATCGTAGATCCAAGTCCCAATCGAACAGGGGATGAGTTTCGGCTGAATCTGAACCCGCTGTTTGAGCAGCCGCTCCATCCTCGCGATTTCCTGCCACAGTTTAACGGTGTTCGGCCAATCAAAGGGACGTTCCCGGATCCTACGCTCGGAGGGATCGTCCCAGACTTCACGCAGGAAACGTGGAAGTGACCGCATGACGCGATCGCTCCTGGTATGGATGAGTCTCATCGTCCTATCGGTCGGCTGGATGTGGCAGAAACAAAAGTCTCCAAGTGAGCAAGCGGCTGTGCCAGCCATTGAACAGTTGCAGTTTGAGGCGTTTGACTGCGGACGGCGGCAAGTGACGGTTCGTGCTGAGCGTGGAACTCCTAGCACCCAGCGAATTGGCTTTCTGCGAACCGCCTTAATTCCTACGCTCGAGCTTGAGCAAGTGACTATTGAGCGGCCTGGCACAGCAGGCGTTATTGAGACGTTCCACGTCCCCCTTGCCAGTGTCAACTGGGTTACCAAAACCATTTCCACACCCAATCACGAGCGAATCTTTTCTGCTTCATCGCTCACCGAGAACGTATCTGAACCCGAATTGCGTGTTCAGCCCTGGTGTCAGGGTTAAGGCGCCCGCGCTCGTTCCTCGCATTGCTTGTTTCCTCCGTCGCCACTGTGGTAAGCTACTGCCCGTTCCAAAATGCTCACTCATCACGAACAGCTTCTCCTTTTGAATCATGTGCCTGGAATTGGCTCGACTAAGGTACGCCAGCTCGTGGAGATCTTTGGGAGCCTCGAGCATCTGTGCCGCGCAAGCATGGAGGCGTTGCAACGGCTTGGTGGGCTCTCGCCGGCACTAGCGACTCGCGTAGCAGACGGCTGTCGTGATGATCGATGGTTGGAGCACGAGCTAGCTCGTGTGAAGAAGGCAGGCGCGACTATCCTCACTATTAAGGATGCCGCGTATCCGAAGTGGTTAAAAGAGATTCATGACCCTCCCCTGGCGCTCTATGTACGCGGTCGGCTAGAGCCGGTTGATGATCTGGCACTTGGAATCGTCGGCACGCGGCGCGCCTCAGCCTATGGGCTTAATAGCGCCAAGCGGCTCGCGCACGATCTGGCCTTCCATGGGATCACCATCGTCTCAGGATTAGCTCGGGGCATTGACGCCGCCGCGCACGAAGGCGCCCTGCAAGCCGGCGGGCGCACCCTCGCGATCCTCGGCAGCGGGTTAGATACCCTCTACCCGCCCGAGCATGAGCCGCTGGCTGCGCGAATTGCGCAATCAGGTGCGGTGATCTCTGAGTTTCCGATGATGGCCGAGCCGGACCGCTTCAATTTCCCTAGGCGCAATCGCATTATCAGCGGCCTAGCACGGGGCGTCGTCGTGGTAGAGGCTGCTCAACGCAGCGGAGCCCTGATCACGGCAGACTTTGCGCTAGAGCAGGGCCGAGAGGTATTTGCCGTTCCAGGCCCGATTACCACGTCGACCTCGCGCGGCACCCATGAGCTCTTAAAGGAGGGCGCGAGGCTTGTCACCTGCGCGCAGGATATTCTAGAAGAACTTCATCTTGATGAGCAGCCACTGGCGCGAGGGGCGAGCGTGGGTGACTGTGATCAGGCTGCGAGGGGAGCGCTGCCTAAACTAGAGCAACAGGTCTTCGCCTGTGTCAGTGAACGGCAACCGCGTTATATTGATACGATTGCCCAGCAAAGCGGGCTGGGACTGCCTGTCGTCTCCTCAGCCTTGTTGCAACTGGAGCTGAAGCGGCTTATTCAGCAGTTGCCAGGCAAACAATTTGTACGAAAATCAGGTAGCTAGTCTCAAAATCAGGTATATATAGGTACGGCGATGCAGGTGACGCTCAACGGGGAACCCAAGACGCTTGCGGAGGGGACCACTGTGACCCAACTACTTCAAGAGTTACAGATTGTGCCGGAGCGCGTGGTCGTGGAAGTCAATTTGACGATTCTCAAGCGCGCGCAGCATGCCCAAACGCTCTTGAAGGAAGGCGATCAGGTTGAAATTGTTCAATTTGTCGGTGGGGGCTAACGTGGCGAAAAATCTTGTGATCGTTGAGTCACCAGCGAAAGCCAAGACGATCACGAAGTATCTAGGGTCGGATTTCGATGTGACCTCGTCGATGGGGCACTTGCGTGATCTCCCATCCAGCAAGCTGGGGGTCGATGTCGAGCATGATTTTACCCCCCACTATATCGTGATTCAGAAGCGCCGCAAGTTCGCGAAGCAGCTTCAAGAAACGGCGCGCGGCAAAGAGAGGATTTATCTCGCCCCGGACCCTGATCGGGAAGGCGAGGCGATCAGCTGGCATTTGGAACGGCTCCTCCTCGACGACGACGAGGCGCAAGCCAAAAAGGCCGCGGCCAAGGCTGCCAAAGCCGCGAAGCCTGCCAAACCCGCCAAGCCATCGAAGGCTACCCGGCGCAACGGCCCGCCTGCCTCACTACGCTCGGCGCGGGCAGGTCGAAAGATTTATCGGATTACCTTCCATGAGATCACGCCCGATGCGGTCAAAGCGGCCATCAAGCGACCGACTGCGATTGACGTGAAAAAAGTCAACGCACAACAGGCTCGGCGCATCCTTGATCGGCTCGTTGGCTATTCGCTCTCTCCGTTGTTGTGGAAAAAGATCGGCCGAGGCCTCTCGGCTGGCCGCGTGCAGTCGGTTGCGCTGCGGCTTATTGTGGATCGCGAGAAAGAGATCGAAGCGTTTGTGCCGCAAGAATACTGGACCATCGATGCTGAACTGAAGAAGGCCGATGGCGGGCCCTCCTTTAAGGCGCAACTGGACAAGATCGGTGATAAGAAGGTCGAGGTGAAGACCAAGGTAGATGCCGAGCGAATCGCCCAGGAGCTGCGCAAACAGTCGCTTGCCGTCACGTCCGTCGAGCAGAAAGAGCAGAAGCGCTATCCGAAGCCACCCTTTACGACCAGCACGTTGCAGCAAGAGGCGTTTAATAAACTGGGCTACTCTTCAGCCCGGACCATGCGCATCGCCCAGCAGCTCTATGAAGGGATGGAAATCGGCGAGACGGATCCGGTCGGGCTCATCACCTACATGCGCACCGACTCGGTCCGGGTGTCCAATGGGGCGCTCTCGGCCGTTCGATCGCTGATTCCAAAGCGATACGGGAAGGAGTACCTGCCTGGTGAGCCCCGCGCCTATAAGTCGAAAAAGAGCGCGCAAGAAGCGCACGAGGCCATCCGGCCGACAGGCGTGACGCGCGCGCCGGATGCCATGAAACCGTACCTCACCGATGAACAGCACGCGCTCTACCAGCTCATTTGGCAGCGGTTTATCGCCAGCCAAATGGCCGATGCGGTGGATCAGGTCGTGAGCGTGCAGATTGCTGGGGGCCTGCCTGCCGCGACGCGCGCGGCGCAGGCAGGCAAATTCCATCTCAAAGCTACCGGCCGCACCAATCTGTTTGCAGGATGGACAAAGGCGTACCAAGAGTTTGAAGAGCAAGATGAGGATCGGCTGCCAGAGGGCGTGTTGCCTCCGCTGGCCAACGGCGATGCGTTGGCACTCCTGGGCGTAACCCCAGGGCAGCATTTTACGAAACCGCCCCGGCGGTTCACCGATGCGTCATTAGTCAAGGCGCTAGAAGAGGACGGCATCGGCCGGCCTAGCACCTATGCCCCGACGATCCAAACGATCGTCTCCCGCGACTATGTTCGGCGCAACGGTGGCAGCTTAGTGCCCACCCAATTAGGACGCATCGTCACCGAGATGCTCATCGAGCATTTTCCCGAAGTGATGGACGTGAAATTTACCGCCGAGATGGAAGGAGAGCTGGATCGCATCGAAGAAGGGGACCTGGAATGGGTGGCGGTCGTGCGGCAGTTCTACACGCCGTTTTCTTCGCGCGTGACAACCGCGCAAGAGAAAATGCGCGAGGTCAAGCGCGAGGTCATCCCCACCAAGTATGTCTGCGAGAAGTGCGGCAAACCCATGGTGATCAAGTGGGGTCGCTTCGGCCAGTTCCTGAGCTGCTCGGACTATCCCACCTGCAAGAACGCCCGACCGGTGCCAACGGGGGCCATGTGTCCTGAGCCTGGCTGCGGTGGAGAGCTGGTAGAGCGGCGCGCGCGCGGCCGCCATTTTTACGGCTGCTCGAAGTACCCGACCTGCCGGTACACCACCCGGCGAGTGCCCAATGAGGGTGAAAGCGCTCCTCCTGCTGCTCAAGCGGGAGAAGAGTCAGAGGCTGCGGAGGAGTGACCCATTTCTCCTGCTCCGGTTCGGCGGTTTCTTCAATACCTCAGCGCAGAACGTAACGCCTCCGACCACACGCGTCTGAACTATCACGTCGATCTTGAGCGGTTTTTCCAGTTTCTTGGGCATCAGCGTATTCGCACCATCACGCCGCTCGATGTCCGACGCTTCGTCGCTCACCTGAGCACGCAGCAGCTGTCCAGGCGCACGATCGCCAGGCGCCTCTCATGCCTGCGCAGCTTCTTCCGTTATCTTTGCCGGGAAGGCACGCTCTCGCACAACCCGGCCGCGGCCGTGCCCACGCCAAAACTTGAGCGCCGCCTGCCGTCGTTTCTCGATGAGCAGCAAATGGCACGCCTGCTCGAAGCGCCTTCAGGGAAAGCCTGGCAAGGCTTGCGCGATCGGGCGATGCTGGAAACGCTGTATTCCACCGGCGCGCGCATCAGCGAGCTGGTCGGTTTGAACCTGGATGACCTGGATGAGATTTCAGGAACGGTGCTCTTGAGGGGGAAGGGCAAGAAGGAGCGGCTCTGTCCGATCGGGCAGACCGCGCTCAAATCGGTGCAGGTGTATCTGGCCAAGCGGCCAAAGAAGCTGCGCGTGCCCTATGCGCTGTTTGTGAGTCAAAAGCTCACACGATTGACCGCGCGCCAAGTGGCCAGGTTGCTCACCGGCTACGTGCGCCTGACCGGACTCTCCAACACGATTACAGCCCACAGCCTGCGCCACAGTTTTGCCACGCATTTGCTCGATCGTGGCGCTGATTTGCGCAGCGTGCAGGAGCTTTTAGGCCATGCGAATTTGGCCACCACCCAGATCTACACCCACGTCACCGCCCAGCGCCTCAAGAAGGTGTTTGAGCAGGCGCATCCGAGGGCGTAGGGGAGAATCGAGTTGTAAAGTTGTACAAAATAAAGTACAATTTACTTTAACAGGAGGTAAAGCCATGGAACAACTGACGCCGGTTTCTGAAGCTCGAGCAAAATTGCCGAGGCTCTTGAAAGACATCAACCGAACGAAGCGCCATTATATCCTCACGCGGAATGGGCGCGCCGCAGGGGTCCTCATGTCACCTGAAGAGTATGAGACGTTAGAAGTGCTTGCCGATACGGAGTTGGTGAAATCGCTCATTCGGGCAGAAGAAGACGTGAGGAAGGGGCGGATTGTGCGCCACCATGACGTCTTCAAGCATGTATGAGCTGTTGTACGCTGAGGAAGCCCGAGACTGTATCTTGGCATGCAGCCTTCGCTTACAGCACCGCCTCAAAAACGCCCTGGAACGACTCGCGGCACACCCTGAACTAGGCAAGGGCCTGACCGGACACCTGCATGGAGTCGGTTCCTATCGAACAGGTGATTATAGAATTTTGTACCGAGTAGATCACCAGCGTCGAACACTACTCGTTTTGACGGTCGCCCACCGTAAAGACGTGTATCGTCGTCGATGAAGGTTTCTCTTGATGATGAACAATCTGAGATATAACAGTCTGTTGGCCTACCGCGAAGGCAAGCTCTCATTATCAAATCTGAGTTCGAGATTAGACATGAGTATGAGCGAGGCGATTGACTTGCTCGCGACATTCGGAGTGCAGGCACCCATCCACTACGACGATTACCTGCAAGGCATCACTGCCGCTCGGAAGGCGATCCACTAATCCATCCCCGCGCCTGACGCATGTGGTTTATTTACGAACTCTTGTTGGTGATCGGGTTTCTGGCGTATCTGCCCAAGGCGCTGTGGCGCAAGCGGCTGCCGCATCGGGGCTGGTCGATGCGTATCGGGCGCTACCCACCCGAGCTGGTCGACTGGCTCGGCGGGCGGAGATCCATTTGGGTGCATGCGGTCAGCGTCGGAGAAGTCCAGGCGGCGCGCCCGCTACTTCAAGCGTTGGCTAAGGCCGCGCCCCAGATGCCGCTCGCGCTCTCAACGATAACCGCCAGTGGCTTTCAGGTGGCCTCAAAGGCGGTTGAGGGAATCGGCGTCGCAGTCTACTTTCCACTCGATCTTCGGCGGTATGTGCTTTGCGCGCTCAGGACCTTCAATCCAAAGGTGCTGATTCTAGTCGAGTCGGAACTGTGGCCGGTGAGCGTGCATCTAACCCGCGCGCGCGGCACACCCATTGCCGTGGTTAACGGCCGCGTGTCTTCCCGGGCATTTCGGCGCGCCGTGTGGATCAAGCTGCTGTTTGCGCGCATGCTTCAGGGCGTGAATCTGTTTCTCATGCAGAGCCAAACTGATGCGGATCGCATCATCCAGCTTGGCGCACCGGCGAATCGGGTCCAGGTAGTCGGAAGCCTTAAATGGGATGCGAGTGTGAGCGCTCGCCCAACGGTTCAAGAGATACAGGCGACGACGGTCCAGCTTGGATTGGCGTCTCACACCCCTGTGATCGTGGCGGGGAGCACCCATCGAGGGGAAGAAGAGGCAATCCTGAAGGCGTTTCAGGCTTTGAAGGTTTCCCATCCCGCCGTGCGATTGGTGATCGCACCGCGCCATGTAGAGCGCCTAGATGAAGTTGAAGTGATCGTCCGCAAGGCGGGGCTCATGCCGAAGCGGGTTTCGGCATCTGCGCTTACGCATCCATCAGACGTCGGTATCGTTGATACGTTTGGCCAGATGCCGCGCTACTATGGAGTGGCAACGATCGTCTTCATCGGCGGCAGCCTGATTCCTCATGGAGGCCAGAATCCACTGGAAGCCGCGAGCCTTGGCAAACCGATCGTGTTCGGCCCGTTCATGCATAATTTTGAGGCGATCGTCCACCAGCTCTTGGCTCATCACGCCGCTAGACAAGTGACAGCTGGAGATGAACTGGCCGCACTGTTTCAGGAGCTCCTCGCCAACCCAGCGCAGGCCCAGGCAATGGGCAAACGCGCTCAGGAGCTGACCGAACGGTTTCAGGGGGCCACCCAGCGCACTCTCGACGCCCTGAAACCAGTTCTGAGTTGAGAGTTGCGAGTTGTGAGTTAAACTCCGAACTCCAAGTTTCATCTTTCTCTTGACAGGTAAAGCCGGCGAGGATTAGCATCGAGCCTAGACAATTGAGATCGTGCTACGTTTGAAGGGGGAACTGGCACGTTAAAATAACGCAAACCTTCGCTAACAAGGCGGAGGTTTTCTCTTTTAGTAAGCATGCTGATGGGAAAGTATCGGTGCTATAATAACGACCATGTCCAGCCGCAGGCGTCTTGCGCGATCACACCGAGAACCGTATCCACGCGAACGTGGAAGTCTGTTAGCGAAGCATTCGCTATTCCCGCAACTGTCTCCTCCGATGTCCGAGCCTCAAATTATTTCGTCGGCTCGATCCGATTTCAGAAATGCCACTCTCACCAGATCAGGCGATGAGCGAGACGTCTCTTCCACGCCGGAGGAGTTAGCTAAAGCTGCACTGAAACATCTCAAAGAGAGAACAGATCCGATAGATGGCGTGGCCTTTTTCTCGAGTATTCGAGTCGAGGATGTGTTTCAGTTCGATGCGATTTTTCACGAGATGCATCGGCATAAGATGCAGATGGGAGATTTCTATCATCAGTTTATCCTCGAACTCATGAACGCCTCAAGAACTCTAGCGCATTCTTTCGTGCAAAACGCAAACCCTGGCCCGCGAGAGGGCGACATCATTGCGGATCTCAAGACTCCCGGATTTCCTCGCGGGCTTTGCGTGTATGGCTCGGTGAAAAAGTCGGCCGATACCGTCGGTGGGCAAGACTTCGGTGATGCGGTCAAGCGCTTGGAGAAAGTCGCGCATGAAGATCAAGGGAGAAAACGGCCGCATTTGTGCGCATTTATGATCGGGAATCCAATCAGGGGTGTTCTCCGCAGCTATCAAGACAGCCGATACATCCGCTCAAATCGGCAGGGACACCCGTATTCAGAAAATGGCGAAGTGTGGGAGCCGGGGTTCATCTTTCCGTACCTGACCGGACGTTCCGCCCTCGATGTGTTTCGCATCTCCTTAGGAGAAGTGGAGCGCTTTCTTCCATACTACACGCTGCAGCACAAGGAAGCGGCTTCACGTTTACTGGTCAGCGAACTTCGTCGACTCGGCCTCGTCAATTCGCAAGGCCGGCTAGATCGAAACGCGTTCTTGCAATACGTGTCCGAGGAAGCCAAACACAAGGATTAGCCGTTAGGAACATGGGCACCCACACCGAAACGAAACACACAGCGCTATCCGATTTATCTCAACCGCTCATTTCTTGCAAGGTCATCTATGGGGATAGTCGAGAAGTATTGCCGCGTGTTGGACCGATTGCCGACCTGATTGTGACATCGCCTCCTTACGCCGATGCGCGGAAACGACATTATGACAGCATCCACCCTGATCAATTTGCCGAGTGGTTCGCCACCTTTCACGAGGCGTTCTCAAGCGTGCTGAAACCCGCCGGCAGCTTGGTGATTAACATCAAAGATAAAGTGGTTGATGGCGCTCGGCATCGTTTTGTCTGGCACACTATTGAAAAACTGAGCCATCTTGGATGGCACCCGATCGACGATTATATTTGGCACAAAACCAACCCGATGCCGGGATTTTGGCCAACCAGATTAAGAGATGGGTGGGAATACTGCTTTCACTTGGCCAAGAGTAAGCGGCCCTACATGGATCAAAAGGCCATCGCGGTGCCGATGGGCTCATGGGCTGAAGTCAGACTGGCAAAGCTGACCGGCAAATCTCGGGAGAGGCACAATTCAGAGAATGACAGCGGATTTGGCAGAGATCTTCGAAAATGGGTGGGGAAAAAGGAGGTCTTACCGTCGAATATCGTGAGCTTCCCCCTCGTGGGAAAGAATCACATGCACCCAGCCGTGTTTCCGATTGGCCTGCCCTCATTTTTTATCAAGCTCCTGTGTCCTCGAGATGGTGTCGTGGTGGACCCGTTTGGGGGTTCCGGGACAACGGGCATCGCGGCTCTGCAGCTGAATCGGAGTTGCATCTTGGTCGACAACGACGAGGGCTACTGCAAACTCGCCGCGCGCCGGATTCGCAAGGAAGCCGAAACCATCTGGGGTCAAGTGATCCCCGTAAACTTGAAGGCGTAACTCAGGAGCTGACCGAACGGTTTCAGGGGGCCACTCAGCGCACCCTCGACGCGCTGCGTCAGTTCCTGGGGTAAGTTGGCGGGTGACGCCGGCGGGGTCCCGCAGGCGGCAGGACCCGCCAACCATCGCTGACCCCTTCTTC
>CAYNXT010000028.1:0-2405 GCA_964401235.1 uncultured Planctomycetales bacterium | reverse complement strand
GCCGGCGGGGTCCCGCAGGCGGCAGGACCCGCCAACCATCGCTGACCCCTTCTTCGCTAGACTCGCTCTCCTCGACGACGTAAAATATAGGTTGATGCAACGCTACCACGCTCTTCATGACGCCTGGTGGCGTCTGGTCACCCAGAGCCGCCCTCGCGCCCTCTCGGACACTCTCGCTTGCAGCCTGCTCTCGGTTGGATCGCTTGCGTATCGAGCCGTGGTGAGCCTGCGTAATGCAGCCTATGATCACGGCTGGATTCGGAGCGTTCGACTGCCGTGCCGGGTGGTGAGTGTGGGCAATCTGACCGTCGGCGGCACGGGCAAGACGGCCTGTGTGGAGCTGATCGTGAACACACTCACTACTCTGGACAAGTCCGTGGCTGTGCTCTCGCGCGGTTATGGCGGGCGCCGAGGCGAGTATTGGCTGCAAGGGCAGGGCGATCGCCTGCTGGTCAATGGTCGCGAGGATTCGCAGGAGGACGGGTTGGCTGATGAACCTCAACTGCTCGCGCGGCATCTGGAACGTGTGCCCATCTTTGTGGGTCCTCACCGTGCGCGCACCGGCCAAGCCGCGTGCACGCAGTTCGGACTCGAGGCGGTCGTGCTCGACGACGGGTTTCAGCATCGGGTTGTGCAGCGCGACTGCGACATCGTGTTGATCCATGCGCGCATGCCGTTTAACGGCTGGCCGCTCTTGCCGCGCGGCCCCATGCGCGAGCCGCTCGCCTCGCTCAGACGCGCCCACGTTATCGTCATGACGAAAGCCGATGAAGCCTTGGAGCGCCTTGGCGCGCTCACCGAGCGGCTTCGCGCGTTAAATCCGCACGCGACGTTTGTGACCGCGGTCCATGCGCCCTCGTCGCTCACGGATGGGTTGACCAATGCGCAGCGCGATCTTGGCCGATTGAATGGGGCCCGCGTGGGCTTGGTCTCATCGATTGGCGATCCGGAAGGATTTGAATCGACGGTGCGCCGCATGCATGCCACCGTCTTGTGGCATCGGACGTTTCCCGACCATCATGTCTACCAGCCGTCCGATTGGGCTTCGATCGCTCAAGGTCAGGAGATTCGGCCCGATGCGATCGTCACGACAGAAAAAGATTGGGTTCGTTTACGATCCACGAGTCACGAGTCACGAGTCACGAGTCCCATATGGATTTTGAGGATTCACATGAAGCTACTGAGCGGCGAAGAGGAACTACATGCTCGACTGGCTAGCCTATTCGCTCGTTAAGACGATTGGCGCCTTAGCCTGCCGTCTACCGCCTGCCGCAGCCGTGTGGTTGGGACAGCAGCTGGGCACGCTGGCCTACTGGTTTGCGCCGAAGCGCACGCGTATCGGGGTGATCAATTTGCGCGCGGCGTTTAACGGGCAATTCACGCTCCACCAGAGCCGCCGCATCATTCATGCCGCGTATCAGGAGTTGGGAGCCGGTGTTGTGGAGCTTTTGCGGTTGCCGGTGATTGATCGAACCTATATTGATCGCTATGTCACCGTGGACGGCATGGAGCGCCTTGAAGCGGCTGCGGCTAGCGGCAAGCCTCTTATCCTTCTCACCGCCCACTATGGCAACTGGGAGCTCTCCTCCATTGTGGCAGCGCTCAAAGGCTATCCGATCGCAGCGCTGGCCCGCGTGCAGCAGCGGTTTCCGCGGCTCTATAGGCTGCTGGTGTCCTATCGCGAATCCAAGGGGTGCCGCATTTTTCACAAGGGTGGGGCCATGCGCCAACTCATCAAGGCGCTTGATGCGCGACAGCCGATTGGCATCGTCGGCGATCAAGCCAGCCGGCAAGGCATTCTCGTCGAGTTCTTTGGTCGACCCGCGCTCTTCGCCACCGGGCCGTTTGAGCTCGCCTATGAGAAAGAGGCGATCATTCTGCCAGCGTTTACGCGCCGCGTGCAGGGACCGTTTCAGCACATTCGCATCGAGCCGCCGCTAGCCCTCTCTCGCGACGTGACGCGAGCAGAAGCGATTCGGCAAGGCGTTGAAACCTTCGCCACCCTGCTGGCGCGCCATATCACCGAGGAGCCGCATCAGTGGCTGTGGATGCACAAGCGCTGGAAACATACGCCCGCCCGCCGCGCGCTCATCCTCAGCGATGGCAAGTTAGGCCATGTGAAACAGTCGCGCGCCGTCATTGACGCGCTGCAGGCCACCCATCCGCAACTGACGCATCAGGTCGTAGAGGTTCGGTATCGCTCTCCACTGCACCGGCTGCTGGCACTGCTCTGGAGCTGGTGGGGACCGCCAGGGCTCGGCCCGGCTCGGCCCGTGGCATGGACGCTCACCGCGGAGTCCTGGACCGCTTTGCTCGGCCAGTATGCCGATGTGATTGTCTCCTGCGGCGCTTCACTGAGTCCTATTAACGTATTGTGGGCGTCGGAGAATCGGGCGAAGTCTATC
>CAYNXT010000027.1:0-14968 GCA_964401235.1 uncultured Planctomycetales bacterium | reverse complement strand
TGAAATCCGCGTAGGACAACGGAGACAACGTGGTGTGGTGGCCATCAAGCACGAACAGCATTGCTTGTTCAGTCGGACCGATCGGCTTGGAGAAACCCTCTTAACCCTGCCAGCTCTTACAGCGTTGAAAGGGGTTTTTCCACATGCCACGCTGACCCTCCTCGTCCAACCCGATCTTGGATCACTCTTGGTTGGAGCTCTTGGGATCGATCGTGTCATAACCTACCAGACTGATCCCCGTTCCGAGTGGTGGAGTCGCGCACTCCAGGTCGCCAAGCTGTTGAGAGGTCATCGATTTGATCTCGCCATTATCGCTAACCCAAAGAAGGAATTTCATGTTGCCGTGTGGGTGGCGGGAATTCCATACCGCATTGGCTATAATCGGAAATGGGGCTGGTTGCTGACACACCGCGTTGCGGATTGCAAGGCGCTTGTCGAGCGGCATGAGGTCGAGTATAATTTAGATCTTGCCCGTGCTTTGGGAGTCTCCGTGCCAGTCCCAAGCGACTGGCACTTTCCTCCCTTGCTTTCTGAGCAGCAACAGGTATTGCAACTGCTTGAAGAGCAAGGAATTAGGACATCCATGCCATTCATCGCGGTGCATCCATGGTCGTCCAACCCTATCAAGCTATGGCCGATTGAGCGATTCCAGATGCTTGTCGAACGATTGGTGAAGCAGCGTGGATGTCAGATGGCAATCGTCGGGGGCCCGGAGGAGCAAGCGCGTGCGGCAGACGTTAGCTGGCCCAGTCACGGAGTGGCGAATCTTGTAGGACGACTCACGCTGCGCCAACTCGCCGCGCTCTTTCAGCGCGCACAGCTGTTGGTGTCAAATGATAGCGGGCCGGTTCACCTGGCGGCTGCGGTGAAGACGAAAACCGTCGTGCTCTTTGGCACCTCAAACCCTGCCAACGGTCCACGCCGCTGGGGCCCGTGGGGCGACGGTCATGCGGTGATCTGGAAGGCCTCCATGGAAGCCATTACCGTGCAAGAGGTGTTTGAAGCGGTGAGGCAGTCGACAGCTTGAAATGAGGCTACTTTTAATATATAATGTAGCTACATAAGGAGCGGCCATGGCGATCATCGGAATCCGCGAGTTAAAGAATCACTTGAGTTATTACCTGGCTCAAGTGAAGAAGGGCCGAACCATTCATGTGGCTGAGCGAGGCCATCAAGTCGCGCTCATCATTCCGCTGCCTCGGGATACGGAAGAGGAGGCCTTGTGGGGATTGGTGCGAGCCGGCCATGCCTCGTGGTCCGGGGGCAAACCGCAGGGGAGCCGGCATCCGGTCAAACTGACGAGATCATCGATCGCCCGAGCGGTCATTGAAGATCGACGATGACCGTGTATCTCGACACCAGCGCATTGGTGAAGCTGTACGTCGATGAGCCAGGCACAGCGGACACGCGTCGCCTCGTCATGCGCGCTGCGCATGTCGCGACCTCACGTGTGAGCTACGTGGAAGCGCGGGCGGCATTTGCGAGACGCTATCGCGAGCGAGCCCTCTCGAAGCCTCACTATATGGAGATGGTGCGCCTTCTTGACCATGAGTGGGAGACGTACGTGCGGCTCGAAGTGGCTGAGCCCCTTATCAAGCTTGCGGGTGAGCTCACAGAACGACGCGCGCTCAGGGCGTATGACGCGATCCACTTGGCCTCCGCATTGACGATTCGAAAAAATGCTCAAGTCGAATTCATTGCCGCGGATGAACGGCTGCTCGCTGCAGCATCGACTGAAGGACTCCTAACCCATAGGGTTCTCGTGTGAACGGCAGGCGGACAGCCGGCACCTCGCGCATCTTGATCGTCAATCCCTTCGGAATCGGGGATGTGCTCTTTAGCACCCCGCTGATTCGAGCGATTCGCTCGGCGTTTCCAAACGGCTTCATCGTCTACCTGTGCAATCGCCGCACGGAACGGATCTTGCAGGGCAACCCCCATCTCAATCAGATTATTGTGTATGAAAAGGATGAGTGGGTCGCGTTCTGGAAACGGTCATGGTGGCAGGCTGCTGCGCGATTTATGGCCTTGCTTCGCGATGTGCACCGCCTGCATCTGGATCTGGCGATCGATCTGTCCTTAGGAGAGCGATACAGTTTTCTCCTAGCCTGCCTGGGAGTGCCACGACGCATCGGCTTTAATTATCGTCGCCGGGGCCGGTTTCTCACCGACGCAGTGGTCATTGATGGCTATCATCAGGAGCATGTCGTGGAGTACTATCGCCAGTTGCTTCGGTTTTACGGCATCGAGCTTCAAGAAGCCTCGCTTGAGTTGCGAATCTCCAACGATGAGAAACAGTGGGCCGGAACATGGCTCGCACAGCATGCGCTTGATCAGGGACGGCGTGTCGTCGGGATGGTGCCGGCAGGCGGGGTGAGTTGGGGAATTGCCGCGCCGTTTCGTCGCTGGAGCTTTGAAGGGTTTGCCGCCGTGGCCGATGCGCTGATCGAGCGCTGTGGGGTTCACGTCATTCTGTTTGGCGAATCGAGTGATGCGCAGGCATGCCAAACGGTGGCCAAGCTGATGCATCATTCCGTCATCGATCTGAGCGGCCAGACCACGCTCGGACAGTTCGTGAGCCTGCTGAGCCGTTTAGAGTTGGTGATCTGCAACGACGGCGGGCCATTGCATTTGGCGGTGAGCCAGAGGGTCAAGACCGTCTCGATCTTTGGACCAGTGGATCCGCGTGTGTACGGACCCTATGCGCCCGGCCGCGCGTATCACCGCACGGTCTATCACGCCGGATTGCGCTGTCGGCCCTGTTACCACCAGTTTAAGCTCCCCCCATGTCCGTATGAGCGGGCGTGCCTTACTATGATTGAGCCCGAGGTCGTCCTCCAGGCCTGCGTTGAGCTTGTTGAAGCAAGCCACGATTGGGTCGGGACTGCCGGAGCGTGCTAATGACGCGCAACATCATCATTCTCTCCCTTGTGGAGCGAGGATGGCAGGCGACGAGGGCCTGTTCCCTTGACTTGGCTGAGCATAGATTGTACGTGCTCCATGTTGTCAAAGGCTATGTGGGACGATCAGTTCGGATGCTGGTGGCTTCCCATTCGTTTATTCGATTGGTGAGTGTGCCCCGATGGTTATTCTGGCCCTGTGTCTGGTTGAGCGTAACGGCAGGCGGCGTGAGCGGTCATCTCGGTGCCGTCATTGTTGATAACGAACGATCATTCAAACGGATGAAGCGATGGGAAGCATGGTTCCGTCTCTCCGTGGTCAGAGTTCAGCAGGGGAAGGAGTGTTACCAGATTTGGAAGGATCGAGAGGCACTCTCAGGAGCAGTCTGGTTCCAACGGATCGGCCTGGAGTCACCTTGAGCGAAAAGACCGATGCGTCTGGCGCTCGTGTTTGATAAAACCCGACCTGACACGACAGGATGTTACTTTGAGCGAGCATGTCGTGCGCTCGAGATTTCCTATGAGCATTGGTGGTTGCGAGACGTCTCACGTCTACCAGCCGGATACGATCTGTATGTTCGGATCGACCACGGAGATGACTACGAGGTTCGGCTACCCCTCGAGTGTCGTCCGGCAATCTTTTTGGTAATCGATACACATGTACGGCAGAGCTGGAAGAAAATCAGACGGGCAGCTCGGTGGTACGATCTGATCTGCTGTTGCCACCGAGAAGCTGTAAAGCATCTTCGGGGATCCGAATGGTTGCCACTGGCGTGTGACCCTGAACTTCACGGGGCAGGGCCACAAGAACTGCAATGGGATCTGGCGTTTGTTGGCAATGATGGAGGGGTGCCGAGGAAGTTCTATCTCCAAGCATTGCGCGAGCGATATCCAAAGAGCTTCATCGGGCCGGCTGATTATCGGCAACTGGGTGCCATCTATGGGCGAGCCCGCATCGGATTTAACTACTCCATCGCCAACGATGTGAACATGAGAATCTTTGAGGTCCTAGCCGCCGGTGCGCTGCTTGTCACCAATGCGCTAAAGAAGGGCGAGCTTGCGCATCTTGGTTTTGAAGAGGGCCAACATTTGATATGCTATCGCACGCCGCGGGAGCTGCTGAGGCTCATTGACCATTTCCTTGCGCACGAGGAGGAACGGCGCACCATTGCTGAACAGGGACGACGGTTCGTGCTCATGCATCACACGTATCGGCATCGCGTTCAACAATTGCTGGAAAAGGTGAGTCGACAATTTGGCCTGTCGGGCTTTTTGCCCGTGGATTCGGAGTAGTGATCATGCAAGTTCTCGTAACAGGCGGGGCAGGGTTTATCGGGTCGCACTTGGTGGATGCTCTCGTGCAGGGCGGCCACACCGTACGTGTGCTGGATAGCTTCGAGCCGCAGGTCCATGGAGGGCAGCGGCCGGACTATCTGAATGTCCGGGCAGAGTATTGCACCGGCGATGTGCGCGATCGAGGAGTTGTGCGCGAGGCGCTGCAGGGGATCGAGGTGGTCTTTCACGAGGCCTCGCTCGTCGGGGTCGGGCAATCCATGTATGACATTGAGCGGTATGTCTCGGCCAACGTGCTGGGCACCGCCGTGTTGCTGGATGTGATCGTCAACGACAAGACCCCTCTTAAAAAACTTATCATGGCCAGTTCGATGAGTATTTATGGAGAAGGCGCCTATCGGTGTTCCCGCTGTGGTCCGGTATCGCCATCACTCCGGCCAATGACGCAGCTCCAGGCTCATGAGTGGGAGATGCGGTGTCCGGGGTGCGGACAGGCGGCAATACCTCACCCAACGCCGGAAACGAAACCGGTGATTCCGACATCGGTCTACGCCGTCTCAAAGCGTGACCAGGAAGAGCTATGCTTGTCGGTTGGGCGCAGCTACGGCATTCCTACGGTGGCCTTGCGGTACTTCAACGTGTATGGGCCGCGTCAGGCGCTCTCCAATCCGTACACCGGCGTCTGCGCCATCTTTTCAGCGCGCCTGAAAAATCGCCATGCGCCGTTTGTGTTTGAAGATGGCGGACAGACGCGCGATTTTATTCATGTGCGCGATATCGTGCAAGCCAACCTGCTGGTGATGCGCGAGGCGCGCGCGGCGGATGACGTGTTCAATGTGGGCAGCGGAGAGGCCAGCTCCATTGCGCAGATCGCCCGGCTGCTGGCTACACGCTACGACGTGCCGATTGAGCCGCAGATCACCGAAAAGTTTCGAGCCGGAGACATCCGCCATTGCGTGGCCGATATCACCAAGCTCCGCGCGCTCGGGTTTGAGCCATCCATCAGCCTGGAAGACGGGCTGCGAGAGCTTGTGGCATGGGGCAAGCGCGTCGAGGCGGTGGACCGGGTCGAGGAAGCGGCCAAAGAGCTTGAAGCAAGGGGATTGACTCACGGATGAATGCTGAAACGCCGCTGTGCGACCTGGTGCTGCTGAGTTGGAACCATCTTGAGGAAACCCAGCCATGTCTTGAGAGTTTGTTGGAAGCCACTCGGGTGCCCTGCCGCCTCTTCATCGTGGATAATGGCAGCGAGCCTGATGTGCGGGCGTTTCTCGCGGCGGTGAAGCCGCGCGGAGCGATCAAAGAGGTGCATGTGCTGCAGAACGAGCGCAATGAAGGGTTTCCGCGGGGCATGAACCGTGGCATCGAGGCCTCGACCGCGCCCTATGTGTGTTTACTCAATAACGATCTGCGCTTCACGGTGGGGTGGCTGCAAGAGATGATTGACCTTCTCACTGCCAATCCTCATGTGGGAGTGGTGAACCCGACCAGCAGTACGTTTGGGAACTATCCGCCGAAGGGCACATCGCTGCAAGCCTATGCCGATAGGCTTCGGGAGAAACGGGGGCAGTATACCGAAGTCGGGATGTGCATCGGGTTCTGCCTGCTCATGAAACGCGAAGTCTTGGAGCGCGTCGGCGGACTGAGCGAAGAGGTCGAGCGCATTTTCTTTGAAGATGAAGATTTCTCCATGCGCGCGCAGCAGGCCGGCTATCAATGCGTGGTGGCCGCAGGCTCCTATGTCTATCATGCCGAGCATAAAACCGTGCGCAAGATGCCGGAGCGAGAGGCCCTCTTTTCCCGCAATCAGCAGTGGTGCCATGACAAGTGGGGCCGGTGGGTGCGAATGGCGTGGCCGAGATTTGTCCCGATCAATTCCGGCTCAGACGAATTGCGCCAGTGGCTTGAGCGCTTAGTCACATGGACACGACGCCGCACCCACGTGTATGTCTATTGTCCCATGCCGGCGCGCATGACCGGAGAAGCCCTGTTTCGCTCGGTGAATCTCATCCCACATGCGGATGTTCACTGGCATGCGATTCCCAAATACTTTGAAGAGGCGACTGCCATCGGCATGATTCTGAAGCGTCAAAAGAAGCCCTTTGATCTCATTGCCGCCCCAGATGTTCGGTGGCAGCGTTTCCTGGACCGTCTACGATGGCTGCACCATGCAGAGATTGCTTCGCAACAGGATGAAGAACAGCTCACCCAGTTATGGAAGCACAAGTCCCGCTCTCCGTCGTAATTCTTGCGAAGAACGAAGCCGCACGCATCCGCGACTGCATTCACAGCGCGTCGTGGGCGGATGAGATCCTCGTGGTTGATGATGAGAGCGCCGATGACACCACGCAGGTGGCCCAGGCGCTTGGCGCCAGGGTCGTGAAGCGGAAAATGGATCTCGAAGGCCGCCACCGAAATTGGGCCCATGCGCAAGCCAAGCACGAGTGGATCCTCAGCCTGGATGCAGATGAGAGGGTCACACCGGCGTTAGCACAGGAGATTGCCGAGCTGCTGCGCGACGGCAGGGCGTACGACACCTACGCGATTCCGAGGCGAAACTATATCGGCGATCGATGGCTTCGCTTTGGGGGCTGGTATCCCAGCGCGCAGATGAAGCTGTTTAAGAAATCGGTGTTTCACTGGGAAGAGACCACAGTCCATCCGCGAGCCATTGGGCCGGCATGGGGCGTGCTGCGGCATGATTTGCTCCATTACTCCTACCGCGATGCGGAAGACTTTCGGCGCAAACAAGACCGCCAGACGACGCTTGAAGCGCAGAAATGGGTGGCGGATGGCCGGCGGATGAGCATCGGCAAGGCGCTATGGCGGACCGTGGATCGTTTCTTCCGAGCTTATGTGCTCAAGCAAGGGTTCCGGGATGGCCGACTGGGGCTGTTTGCGGCCTGGATGGGCGGGGGATATCAGTGGATGAGCTACACAAAATATCTCGCACTCAAACGAACGGGGTCCGTTGCGAATGCGCCAGCAGCTGACGCTGCCGCCACAGCAGCGCAAACAACGCCAGCGCGCACCACGGCAGGATCATGAAGACCAAGAAGACGTACGATTCCGATCGCCAGTGGAACACCCCGAAGGCTTTCCACACTTTGCTGTGGAGCAGCAGGCTCAAGCCGCCGACCGCGCTGCCTAGCGCGACCGACACCCAATCTACCTGGTAGTGGGGACGAAGCGGCTGTACAAGTAGTGTCAGGCCAAGCATGCAGGGAAATAGGAGCACGGTGTAGGTGGGCACCCATCCGGCAGGTGAGGCCAGGACCATGAGGATCATCAGCAAGGCCGCGTCAATGATCAATTGGCGCGCTGACCTGGGTGTTCGCCAGGAACAAGGAAGCGCGATCATGGCAAAGAGAGCTGCATCAATCAGCCACGCTAACGCAACCACGGCAGACCGTGGCAGCGCGAGCAGGTGCAGGCCGTATCCGTCAGCGGTGAAGAATCTGGCAAGCAGGGCTAGGAGAGACTGATCACCGATTTGAAACGCCTGCTCCGGAGAGGTCGCGGCAAGCAGTCGAAACCACGCGATGAGCGGAAGCAGCGGCGAATGGGATGGGTCAACGACAACGGCCCCCAGACCGAGGATGAGCGCGAGCCAACAGAGGGTTCGTATACCGCTGCGCCAGCGGCCGGTCAGGGTAAGGTAGATGACGAACATGATCGAAGTGAGTTTGAGGCTGATGGACAGGGCCAGTGCGAGCGCTGCGAGCCATGGACGTTCCTTCAGTTCCCAATAGACAAACAATATTGTGAGCCCTCCCCACCATAAGTTCGCTTGGCCGTTGGAGAACTCTTCGGTGAGCGGGCGCACGAACAGAAAGATGGCGGCGGCCGGGGCGAGCGCGACGACGCGCCAGCCGGCCAGCGCGATGGCGCGATTTGCGCACCAGAGCGTGAAGATCAACCACACGACGTTCAGCATGCTCCAGAGTATTGCGCCATGATGCGTGGGCAGATACGCGAAGAACGCCCAGACCTGCGCCCAGAGGGGTCCGTATTTAAAATACATGTCCTCATGATAGGCAAGCCGATACAGCTCATGGCCTTGTCCTGTTCGGATCAGCTCTGCAGCGAAGCGATACACGTTAAAATCCATGAGAAACGGGGGTTGGAGCCAAAATTTGATCGGGAATCGGATCAAAAATCCGATCGCCAGCAAGAGCAAGCAGGCCAGCTCCCAACGGTTCAAACGAGCGGGGGGGCGCGCAGACATTCGTGTGGCGGTGATTGTACCATAGCCACGCAGCGCGCGTGAGCGTCATGAATCCGTTCCTCTCCTTGGTCGTTCCAGCCTATAATGAAGCACGGCGGCTTGAGCGCAGCTTGCCCCAGATGGTGGCGTATTTGGCACCGCGCTATCAGTTTGAGATTGTGGTGGTCGATGACGGGAGTGTCGATGAGACGCCGGCCGTTGTCCAACGACACGCCGCAACGGTTCCGGAAATCAGGTTGATCCAGTGTCCTTCCCAATCAGGCAAGGGAGCTGCGGTCAGGCGAGGCATGCTGGAGGCCGGCGGGCAATTCATCTGCTTCAGCGATGCGGATTTGTCCACACCCATTGCAGAAATTGACCGGATAGTTCAGCTCCTCCAAGAGGGTCAGGACGTCGTCATCGGCTCTCGGGCGCTCCCCGACTCTCGGATTACGGTTCGACAACATCTAATCCGTGAAACCATGGGAAAAACATTCAATGGGATAGCTCGGTGGGTGCTTCCTGTTCGCTTCGCGGATACCCAGTGCGGGTTTAAAGGGTTCAAGCGCGAGGTCGCGCGCGCCGTATTTTCTCGGGCTCGGATTGACGGATTTGCGTTTGATGTGGAGATTCTGCTGCTGGCCGATGCGCTCCGATTTTCGATCGCCGAGATGCCTGTGCAATGGGAACATACCACTCCCAGCCGAGTCCATGTGGCCACCCATCCATTTCAGATGTTGAGCGAGCTTTGGAGAATCCGAAACAATTTCCGCAAGAGGGCCTATGGACTCTTCTAAGCCTTCAGGATCAGAACCCAGAGCGGTTCAGCTCTCCGTGGTGGTGCTGACAAAAAATGAAGAACAGCGGATCGTGCGCTGTCTTGAGAGCGTCACCTGGGTGGATGAGATTGTCGTGATTGATGGCATGAGCACGGATCGGACTGTTGAGCTGTGCCAACGCTATGGGGCTCGAGTGATCCAGCATCCCTTTGGGGGAAGTTTTGCCGAGGAGCGCAATCTTGGTCTTGAGCAGGCACGAGGTGAATGGGTCCTCCAAATTGACGCGGATGATGTGGTGACTCCGGAGTTTCATCGTGCCGTCAAGAAGCTCTTGGAGCGTCCGCCTGTGCACGATGCTTACAAGTTCAGGCGAAAGAGCTACCTGCTGGGGCGATGGATGCGGTATGGGGGATGGCATCATTACCTGCCCAATTTAGTCAGGCGCCAGACGGTTCGCTATGTCGGCACCGTGCATGAGCGGCCCCTGGTTGAGGGAACCATCGGCGTGCTCGAGGCGGATATTGAACACCATCCCTGTGAGACGTTCAGCGAGTTTATCAGTCGGCACAACCGCTACACCTCGCTCCAGGCCGAAGAATGGTCTCAAACAGTTCAGGCTCAAGCATCGTCACCTCGCCAATTGATGCGAAACATGATTCGCAGACCCTGGAAGACCTTCTGGAAGAGTTATGTGAAGAAGCAAGGGTTTCGGGAAGGGTTGCACGGCCTGAGTTTTGCCTGCTTCTTTGCCTGGATCGAGTGCATCAAGTGGGCGAAATGCTGGGAGTTGCACCAACGTGTAACTCAGCCTGACATGATGTCTATTACGAAGCGTATCGATGCTGAGAATGTATCCAGTTCATTGCAAGCGAACTCATTGTTTGCGAAGGCACAGCAGATACCGATCCGAATGCTTATCTACCAGATCGTGTGGGGACCCTGCAAGGTCTATTGGAACTCCTATGTGCGTCAGAAGGGTTATCAAACCGGAACGGTTGGCATCGTCCTCAGCCTGCTTTCCAGCGTTGGTTATGCACTGGTCTGGTTAAAATACTGGGAACTCATGGTAAAAGCTCAGGCAGGCTCGAGCGAACAGGCCCCTGATGCCGTCAGTCCAGTCCAGCACGTGGTGGAGGCCTAGCTGCAACCTGTGGTCAGAAAAATCTTGCGAGCCATTGCTAATATCGATCCCGACTACTATGACATGTATGCGGATGCGAATGAGGCTTCGTTTGCCCGGCTCTATCTTGAGCGGATCGTTCGACATGCAGAACAAGCAGGAATCGTTCCACCCTCAATTGTATTAGAGGCAGGGTGCCAGACCGGGCGACTGGTGATTCCGATGGCTCAGCGCGGGTTTGACGTGACTGGCGTGGATACTTCGGGATTTGCGCTTCGGCGCGCGCAGGTCCACGCCAAGGCGGCGGGAGTCAGCGCGCGATTTGTGAAAGGGGACGTGCTGGATGTGTTGCGGCGCCAAGGATCGCCGCAATACGATCTGGTCGTCTGTGCCGAAGTCCTGTACCTCTCGCGCCAGTATCGAGAAATACTGGAAGCGCTCGCCCGCGCGGTTCGGCCCGGGGGGCTGCTCTGCGTCTCTCATCGCCCAAAATTTTACTACCTCATCGAAGCGTTGAAGCAGTATGATTTAGCCACCGCCCAGCAGGTGCTCTCGAGCGGTGAAGGGCCATTTCGAGGCAGCGAATACTACAATTGGCAAACCGAAGAGGAGCTGCGCGCTTGGTATGCCGACTTGGGTCTTGAGTGGCTCGCGGTCTATCCGATTGACCGCTTGGCATGGCTGACCGGCACCGATCTCGCACAACTCACCGAAGAAGCGCGAGCGCACTGGATAGCCTTCGAACTCGACCCGGCGACTCAAGGTGCTCTATGCGCCCGGTATGTCTTCGTGATCGCAAGGCGCCCATAACATCATGCAGCTTGGCTATTACACGCCTATTTTAGGGTATCACCGTGTCGGACCGTATAACGGCGACCATGTGCCGACGGTCTCACCTGGAATCTTTGAGCGCCAACTGGCGTTTCTCACCCGCTACCGATTTCGCGTGCTATCCTTGGAGGAGCTGGTAGAGCAGTGGGAGCAAGACGGGCGTTTCCCTCGTCATAGCGCGGTGATTACCTTCGACGATGGGTATGAAGAAACGCACGCGGTAGCCTGGCCACTGCTCAAGCGCTTCGGATTTTCCGCGACCGTATTTGTGACCCCTGCAGAAGTCGGTTTGCCGGGAT
Source organism: uncultured Planctomycetales bacterium (assembly GCA_964401235.1). GTDB lineage: Bacteria > Omnitrophota > Gorgyraeia > Aquiviventales > Aquiviventaceae > CAYNXT01. The sequence goes on along the minus strand of CAYNXT010000027.1, from coordinate 3,539 downwards.
TCGCCACCTGGCAGCAGGTGGAGGAGATGGCGCAGGACGGCATGAAGATCGGCTGCCACACCATGCACCATAGCTACATTCCTTTAGTGCCTGAGGAGCGACTGCCAGAGGAGATTATCGATTCAAAACGCCTCATCGAAGAGCGAATCCGCCAACCGGTGCAATTTCTAAGCTATCCGGTCGGTGGCTTCACACCGAGAGCTCAGGCGCTTGTGAAGCAAGCAGGCTATCTCGCGGCCTGTACGACGAACCGGACGAGCCCCCAACAAGCACGTGACCGGTTTGCCTTACGTCGGATCAAGATGACAGAACGAGATTGCCATCCACTGATGTTATGGGCGAAGCTCTCAGGGTATTACGATCTGTTCCGGCAGTTGGACGCCCCTAACTAACAACCCCCATCCGCGTCCTCGTCGCGTACGTCACCGCCGGCACAGGCCATCGCCGGGCCGCCGAAGCCCTTACGCAAGCGCTGAAGGCGCAGTGGCCCCAGGCACAGGTAGCGTGCCGCGACGTGCTCACGGACTGTCCTCAGTGGTTCCAAGTCGGCTATGGCGCCTCGTATTTGTTTCTGGTGCGGCACGTGCCGTGGGTGTGGAAATTCAGTTACTATCTCTTAGAGCTTCGCGCCGTGTACCGCCTGGTCCAGCCGTTGCGGCGTCTCTGGAACCTGTTCATTGCCAGGCGTTTCATGCGCCGCCTGCGGTTAGAGCAGCCCGATGCGGTGATCGTCACGCACTTTCTGCCGGCCGATCTGTGCTCGGCGGCCAAGCGCTCCGGGTGGTGGCAAGGAAAGCTGGTGGTCGTCGTGACCGACTTTCATGCGCATCGCTTTTGGATCTCACCAGAGCTTGAGGCGATGGTGGTGAGCTCGGCCGAAGGGGCTAAGGTCCTTGAAGGCCGCGGCGTGCCGCCTTCCCGGATCTACGTGCGGGGAATCCCCATTAGCCACGTGGTGTCGGCCGTTGCGGAGCGGGAGCAGCTGCAGCAGCGCTTCGGGCTCGATCCCTCCCGTCTGACACTCCTCATCACCAGTGGCGGCACCACAGTCGGAAAGTTTGAGCAGGTCGTCGACGCCGTGCTGTCGCTGGAGTCGTCTGCTCCCGGACGGTTGCAGCTGTTGGTGGTCTGCGGGGAAGATGAGCGGGTGTACCAGCGCCTCAGCGCTCGGATGGCCACCGAAGCGATGCCGCTACGGGTCTTTGGCTTTATCAACTATATGGCGGAGCTCATGGCGGTCAGTGATCTGGTCATCAGCAAAGCCGGCGGCTTGACCGTCAGCGAAGCGTTGGCCGCTCATCGGCCGTTAGTGTTGTACCACGTCATTCCGGGGCAAGAACAGGTCAACGCGCAGCATGTGGCGTTGACGGGTGCGGCGATTATCGCCAACCGTCCTGAGGAAGTCGCCGCGGCGGTGCGCCGATGCCTTGAAGAGCCGGAGCAACTGGCTGCGATGCAAGAGGCGGCGAAGACGCTCGGCCGGCCCCATGCGGCGGCGGAAATCGTCTCGCAGGTGGTTGCCCCACTGTTGGCGCACTCCACAGGTCAGGCCCATGGCTAAGACCGGATCAGTCGCGAGGCTACTGCGACAGCACATCGAAGGTTTGCAGACGCTCGGGGTCAGCGCCGTGCCGCGCGCGCGTCCTACACGCCCCGTGGCCACCCCAGCTGCTGCCGAGGGCACGAAAGAGCAGCGCTTGGAACAGCTCGCGCAGGAGGTGGCGCAATGCCGGCGCTGTCCCCTGTACCGAACTCGGACCCATCCGGTCGTGAGTGATGGCACGCCCCATGCCAAGCTGGTGTTTATCGGGGAAGCCCCAGGTCGCGAGGAAGATCTGCAAGGCAAGCCCTTCGTCGGAGCGGCCGGTCAGCTGCTCACCAAGATGATTGAGGCGATGGGGTTGAATCGAAACCAGGTCTACATCTGCAATGTGCTGAAGGATCGCCCGCCGGGTAATCGCACGCCGCTGCCTGAGGAAATGGAAGCCTGTCTGCCGTTTCTGCAAACACAGCTCGATATCATCCAACCCAAGGTGATTTGCACGCTGGGGGCGATTGCCACCAAGGCGTTGCTCGGCCCAGACATTTCGATTACCAGAATCCGCGGCGAGCTGCGCGAGTATCGCGGCATTGCGCTTATTCCCACGTTTCACCCCGCCTACCTGCTGCGCAACCCTCCTGCAAAAAAGTTTGCCTGGATCGACCTCAAACGGGTCAAAGCGATGCTCGACCCTGCCATTGCGCCACGGCCTTCGGCCGTGGGCGGCACGGTAGTCCAGCAGCCAATGGGGGGGCAGGATGTCGCCCCCACCGGGGCGGGGGTGCCGGTGCCACGGGCTCTGCCCGTGGGGCTCCACGAAGACGATGTTCGCTGAAGTAGTGTTCAATTTGCCGTTAGAGCAATCGTTTCACTATCTCATTCCCGAAAAGTTTCAGGCCTCGCTCCAGCCCGGGATGCGTGTGCTCGCGCCTTTTGGTCCCCGAGAGCGTCTTGGGATGGTGATTCATCTGGTGAAGACCAGCCCGGTCCAGCACATGAAGCCTATCCGGCGAGTGGTGGATCCTGTGCCGCTGATGGATCAGGAGCGCTGGGCCCTTGCCGATTGGATGGTCCGCTACTACGCGTGCAGCCTTGGGGAAGCGCTCGCCGCCATGGTGCCCTCGATGCTGCGGCTGAAATCCGATACTCTCGGAGCGGGTAGGACCCACTTCGAAGGCGTCGGCTTAGCCCTCTCTACGCATCAACAACAGGCGTTCGCAACGATACGCGAGGCGCTGATCGCCAAGCGCTCACAGACGATTCTGATACACGGCGTCACCGGCTCAGGCAAGACCGAGCTCTACCTGCAAGCCATCGCTCAAGTGCTCAGCCAGGGGCGCGCAGCGATCTGCCTCATCCCGGAGATTGCGCTCACGCCGCAGACGATCGATCGGTTTCGCGCTCGCTTCGGCGATCAGGTCGCCGTGTGGCACAGCCGGCTGACGACCTCGCAGCGCGCGGTCCAGTGGCTGACCCTGACGCGCGGCACGTGTCGGATTGTCGTCGGGACGCGCTCGGCGGTGTTTGCCCCGGTCGCTCGGCTTGGACTCATCATTCTCGATGAAGAGCATGAGCCGAGCTTTAAACAAGAAGATACCCCGCGCTACCATGCCCGAGACGTCGCGCTCGCGCGCGCGAGAATTGCGGGAGCTGCGGTGCTGTTGGGGAGTGCCACTCCGTCGATTGAAAGTTATTATGCGGCGGCGAAAGGCCGGTACCGATTGGCACGACTGCCGGAGCGCATCGAAGGCCGCGCGCTGCCGAAGGTGGACATCATTGATATGCGAGAGGAGCTCCTGCGCCGAAAACGTCTCGCTCCGCTCTCAGGATATCTTGAGCGGGCACTCCAGCAGAGCCTTGAGCGGGGGGAGCATGCCATGCTGCTGCTCAACCGCCGAGGGTTTGCGCGCGTCGCCCAGTGCCACACCTGTGGGCTCGTCGTCCGTTGCCGGCGGTGCGCGGTGCCGCTGGTGTATCACGCAACCGCCCAGGAGCTGGT
>CAYNXT010000026.1:0-15012 GCA_964401235.1 uncultured Planctomycetales bacterium | reverse complement strand
CGAGCCCTACTGATCCGGCAGGACTAAGGTCGCCACGCCAACTGGGAAGCGACCGCCGGTTGCGAATATTCCGAAATTCGCCTCCATCGGCTCGAGGAGTTCTAGTGCTCGCTGAGGGTCCTCCAACTGCAACGCATCATCAATCATTCGCTGCTGGGCGGCGAGGGCGTTGGAGACCACCACATCCTGCCGCGCACGTCGAGCGACTTCAAGTGCCAGGCAACTGCCGGTGACAGCGCACAACAACAGCAGGCCTGACATGACATCAAGTCGCTGACGAAGCCAGACGAGGCGTCGCGTCATCTCAGACACGCCGTGAGGGCTCCATCAAGCTTGGGATAGGTGAATTGATATCCATGACGCATGGCCAGGGCCGGCAGCACACGTTGGCCAGTGAGCAGCAGATCCGCCATCTCACCTAGGAGGAGCCGCAGCGCAAAAGCGGGTGCTGGCAGCCACGATGGGCGAGAGAGTACCCGCCCTAGCTCGCGTGCGAATTCATGCATGGTCTTGGGCTGCGGCGCGGTGGCGTTGAGCGCTCCACTGAGTGCCGGGTGTGCCAGCGCCCATTCGATGAGACCGATCAAGTCGTGACGGTGAATCCATGACACCCATTGCCGCCCTGAGCCCAGCGGGCCGCCGACAAACAACCGAAACGGAGGCACCATTTTTGCCAAGGCCCCGCCATCGGGCCCGAGCACCAGACCGATCCGAAGTCTTACGACACGCACGCCGAGTGGCTCGGCCCGTTGAGCCGCTTCTTCCCAGGCCACACACAGCTCACTCAGAAATCCTCCACCGGGTGAGGCGGCTTCCGTGAGTTCTTCATCGCCGCGAGGACCGTAGTAGCCGATCGCAGAGGCATTGATGAGAACGCGAGGTCGAGACGCAGCAGATGCCATGGCCTCAATGAGCCCCACGGTCGCCCGCAACCGGCTCTCACGAATCGCACGTTTTTGCGTCGCGCTCCAGCGCTTGGCCGCCGGCGGCTCTCCTGCAAGATTAACGACCGCGTCAAACTGCCCGATGAGCCGACGCCACTGCGGATCCTCCCACCCAAGATGGCGTAGGCCGCGCTGAGCCGCAGCGCGCCCTGGCCGGCGCGTCAGCACCGTCACACTCTGACCATGGTCGATCAGGGTGTGGCACAGCGGCACGCCGATGAATCCTGTCCCACCGGCCACCAAGACATTCATCCCACGCCCTGTTGGTTGGCCGCAGGCCGTCCCGCCGATGGCGGGACGCTTCGCCTACGGAAGTTGCTAGCATGAGGATGGCGAAGCCCAACAGGGCGTGGGATCATCCCTTATCTACCGGATCGCACTCTGCTCATCTGAGAGCCGCTCCGCTTGCGTTCCTGCACGATGCGCTCGGCCTCAAACCAATCCTCCTGATCATGGCCGTGAACCCCGCCACGCTGCTTGAACAATTCATACGCCACGCGTGCCACATCCTGCGCATTCGGCCACTCGGCGGTGAATTGCGCCGATTTGGCTTTCCCTGCCCCGCGAGTCATCGTCGGCATCGCACCCTCCTGTGTTTGCCGTATTTTCTCACAAGATCTGTGACCGGTCTACTAGCCTCTCAATGGCCCTGACCATTCCTTGACGCTGGACGTCAACTCCTCCAGCGGACGCTCCAAGGCGCCGCGAGTCACCGTTAAGACCGTGGTGCGCCACGTCACAATCCCGGTCTGCAGCTGGTGCAACAAGGGCGAATGATCCATGCCCAGCGCAGTGGCCAGCCGCTGATGCAACTCGTGAATCTCCTCGATCGGGGTGAGCAGCTCTGCATAGCGTAAGCCGCTGCCATCTTTGGGAAGTTTAAAGCCTTCGGTAAATAAACGCAAGAGGCTCAGATTAAGCGACTTGGCTTCGCCTTCCCGATGCTCCAAGCGAGCCCAGATCTCTCGGGACGCCCATGAGCGGAACAGCAAAGCGAGCTCTCGGCGCAGATACTTGTGAATGAGCACCATAGAAGATAGCGGAGGATCCGGAAACACAGCGGAGAGTTGTTGAGTCAACTGTTCAACGAGCTGCGAGCAGGCCAAGAAGAGGTAGACGGTACGCACACGAATCTCTTCAGGACTCATCCCACGCCCTGTACGCTCGCCGCAGGCGGCCTTGCGGCAGTCCGATTGTTACACAATGCGCGTTGCCGCAAGGCGGTTTGCCTTCGCCCCACCCCCTGGTGGGGGTCGGCGGAGCCGACCGGGATCGCGTAGCGATCCAGCCTACGGCTTACCCCCAGGGGGTGGGGTCGGCAAACCCGTACAGGGCGTGGGATCATGGTGGTAGGGTAACGAATCCCTTGGAGAGTTGCAAGCCATGTCTGAGCATGGTATGCTGCCACCCGCATGCATGCATTAACCTCGTTGTTGGATGTCGTCTATCCCCCGTCGTGTTTGCTCTGTCATAGGCGCTTCACTCCTCACCCCTCACCGCCTTATCAGAGCCAAGCGCCCGTGCTCTGCCAGGATTGCTTGGTTGCCTTACCGCGAAACTCAGCGCCGGTGTGCCTTCGTTGCGGCATCGGACTGCGAGGAGCATTCGACGCAACGGTGCGCTGCCCGAGGTGTTCTCAGCTTGAGCCGGCCTTTGAAATGGCTCGTGCGCCCTGGCAGTATACGGGGTTGACCCAAGAAGCCGTGCATCAGTTCAAATATGCCCACCATTGGCGTGTGGGTGCCTGGCTGGCAGACACGATGGTGGAATTGGCGCGCGCCACGTTGCCTCTCCAGACCATTACCGCTGTCATGCCCGTACCCCGCCACTGGCTGAAAGCGCGCCTCAGCGGATGGACGCCGACCGCGCAGTTGGCCTTGCACGTCGCGCGCGCCCTCCAGAAGCCCTACAACGCTCGGGTCCTTCGGCCTACTCGATGGACTGCCACCCAAACCCGGTTGAATTGGGCGCAGCGGGCTCGGAATACCGAAGACGCCTTCCGTTGCTCGGCACCATTGCGCGCAGGATCAGCCGTGCTGTTGGTCGATGATGTCCTCACCAGCGGCGCAACCGCGCATGCGTGCGCCTCCACGCTGAAACAGGCGGGAGCCGGGGCCGTCTACGTGCTCACCGCAGCCCATACCCCTCTTTCATGAGGATTCTCCGCGCCTATATTCTGCGAGAACATGTGGGGCCTTTTGGCGTCACACTAGCTGGCCTGACCGCCGTCCTGCTCATCGGCAACATCATTAAATTCGCCGAACTGGTCATCGCTAAAGGCGTGAGCGTATTTGACATCCTACGGCTGGTCATCTATCTCATGCCCTACATGCTCGGCTTCACCATCCCGATGGCGTGCCTCATTGCGATTATCCTGGCATTTGGGCGCTTGAGCACCGATTACGAACTCATTGCGATGCGCGCCTCAGGCATCGCACCGATTCGGCTGGTATTTCCCCTCCTCATGGTCGGATTGGTCATCAGTGCCCTGCTGCTCATCATCAACGATCGCATCGCCCCGGAAGCGCACTTGGCGTTTCGCCGGCAGCTCAAATCCATCGGCATCAAACAACCGACCGCCTATCTGGAAGCCGGCACATTCATCAAGGATTTTCCCCCGTACGTGATTTTCGTGTATCAGGTGGAAGGCAAGAAGCTCTACAACGTTCGCATTTATGAGCCGCAACCCAACGGCCCCACACGGACGATTATCGCCGAGCGGGGAGAATTTGAGCGACTCACCAGCAAACGAGGCGTACAGCTCGTCCTCTCGGATGGCACGGTGGATGAATGGGACCCGCTTCATCCGGGCTCGTTCTATAAGGTGACCTTTTCCACCTATCGAATGACGCTGCGCTCGGATCAGGACGATCCGGAACGGGTGGGGAAAAAACTGCGCGAGTTCACGTTTAAAGAGCTGTTAGAGGAACGCCGGCACCTGAAAACTCAGGAGATCGAAACCGTGCCGGTGAGTTTGGAGCTGCATCGCAAAATCGCTTCCTCGTTTGCGGCGTTTATCTTTGTCACCTTCGGGCTGGCGCTGGGACTGCGCTCGCACCATCATGAACGCCTGATCGGTTTTCTCTGGATCTTTGGCATTTTCATTGTCTACTACCTCGGCATGGTGGGCACCAACGCGTTGGCCCTGAAAGGATGGCTCCCCCCCTGGCTGGCGATGTGGGTGCCCAACTTCATCGGCGGCGCGGTGAGCGGGGTGATGATCGTGCGCGCGGTGCGCCGATGAGAATTCTGGACCGGTATGTCGTTCGGCAGCTGCTGCCGGTATGGGTGTGGTGCCTTGCGGTCTTCATTTTCTTGAGCTGCTTGATCGATCTGTTTGAGCACTTGGACGAAATTCTTCGGTATCAGATCCCCACGCAAACGGTGGTGCAATACTACCTGAATTTCATGCCCATCGTGTTCGTCCGAGCCTCCCCGCTTGCGCTGCTGCTCGGCTCGGCGTTTATCGCCATGCGACTCTCCCGCCACCATGAATGGCTGGCGATGAACGCCACTGGAACGAGTCTCTTACGCGCGGGCGTGCCGTTTGTATTTGTCGGCTGGATCGCCGCGCTGAGCGTCTTTGCGATGAACGATCTTGTCATTCCCAACACGAGCCTCGTCTACGAACGGCTCAGGCAAGAAGCGTTTCGCGGGCGCCAAGCTGACCCCACGATTGAAAACGTGGCCCTCATCGATCATGCGAACCGGCTCTACCATGCCCGGGAACTTGATCTCAAAGCCAAAGAACTGCATGATTTGACGGTCCTCGAGCATAACTGGAGCAATCAGCCGACCAAGAGTCTGTATGCCAACCGCGCGATTTGGACCAAACATGGATGGCTATTGCTGCATGGGACGATTTACCGAGTAGGGCCGCGAGGCGTCTTGCGGGGAGAACCCGAACCGTTCGTGGAGCGGCTGATCCCGTATCCGGTGACGGTTGAATCATTCAGCCAGCCCGAAGCCAAACCGGAGACGATGCGCTATGCGCAGCTGCGCTGGCTGATCAGTCGGCTCAAACAGACCGAGCTGGCCAATGTGCGACGGTATGAAGTGGCGTTGGCGGCAAAATTGAGTTTGCCCTTTGTGAACGTGCTGATCGGGTTTCTCGGGTTTGCCGGAGCGACCCAAGTGCACGCGCGAGGGAACCTTCGAGGCGTAGGGTTAAGCCTGGGGTGGGGATTGCTGTACTACCTTGGCGTTGCTGTCGGACAAAGCGTTGCAGCCTTTCGGTTCTTGCCTGTGGTGATTCCGATTTGGGCCCCACATGGCATTGCCGTGTGGTGGTGCATCCACGTGATGACAAATGACAGATGATGGATGGTCGATGCGCTCACGTCAGGTGCCCAGCTCCCAGCTTGCCAAGTAGGTACGCTGAGTCGGGGTGAGACGATCCAGCGAGACGCCCAGCGCGGCCAGTTTCAATCGCGCAATATCCTGATCGATGGCCTTGGGCACCGGATAGACGTGCGGAGCCAAGCGTTTGCCTTGCCGCATCAGATATTCGCTCGAGAGCGCCTGGTTGGCAAATGACATGTCCATGACGCCAGGCGGGTGCCCTTCCGCGCAGGCCAGGTTGACCAGACGGCCAGCCCCGAGCAAGTTGATTCGTCGCCCACCGGCTAACACAAATTGCTGGATCTCGTTGCGCATCTGGCGTTCACGTTTCGCCAGACGTTTGAGCGCCTTGAGGTCGATTTCCACGTCGAAGTGGCCGGCGTTGGCAATGATCACGCCATCCTTCATCCGCGCAAAATGCTCCGTCCGCAGCACCTCGCAGCAACCGGTCACCGTCACGATGATGTCGGCTCGACTGGCCGCCTGCTGGAGCGTCATGACCTGGAACCCATCCATGACCGCCTCCAGTCCTCGAATCGGATCGATCTCCGTGACGATCACCTGCGCGCCCATGCCTCGGGCCCGCTGAGCCAACCCTTTGCCGCACCAGCCATACCCCGCCACTACAAACACCGAGCCGGCAATCAGTTGATTCGTCGCCCGCAAGATACCATCGATCGTGGATTGCCCCGTCCCGTAGCGGTTATCAAAGAGGTGCTTGGTATCCGCGTCGTTGACCGCAATGACCGGGTAGCGGAGCTTGCGCTGCTCATCGAGGCTCTTAAGCCGAATCACGCCGGTCGTGGTCTCCTCAGTCCCGCCGACGATCGCGCCGCCATACCGGTTCGGTTCCTTGTGAATCGTCGAGACCAAGTCAGCGCCGTCATCCATCGTCAGATGAGGAGAGGTTGAGAGGACCGCATCGATATGCTGGTAGTAGGTGCTGCGGCCTTCGCCGCGAATGGCATAGACGGCTATTCCATAATCCTTGACGAGGCTGGCTGCAATGTCATCCTGCGTGGAGAGCGGATTCGACGCGCAGAGATGGACCTGTGCTCCTGCCGCCTTGAGGGTGAGCATGAGGTGCGCGGTTTCCGTCGTCACATGCAAACAGCACGCGAGGCGCACGCCCTTGAGCGGCTTAGTGCGCGCGACGCGTTCTCGAATCTGCAGGAGCACCGGCATGTGGCTCTCGGCCCAGGCGATCTTCGAGCGCCCGCTCTTCGCTAATGCGATATTCTTGATGTGGAATCGTCGAATCACTGGAACCTCCTTTTGCAGCTACCTCACTAACGCTAAAAAAGTACCCTCGGCGTCTTGCTCAAACGCCACGACCTCTGGGTGGCGCTTGCGCAATAAGTCTGCCACTTCGTCGGTTGAGCAGTTACCTAGCCCAATCCAGATCACTTTTGGCGGGGAACCGAGAACCAGGCTGCGTTGATGAAAGCCGGCATCTTTGGAGGCAATAATGAATCCATGCCGGCGCGCTACTCCCAGACCACTTCATCCTTCGCGGCATGCAAATTGACGTCTCGCACATGTACTGAACCAGGATACAACTCTGCGAGGGAGGCCACCAGCCGAAAGGACAAGTTATGATCGAGAAGGAGTTTCACCGAGGGGGAATCGACAGGAGCTTGCGCTCCCGGTCCGCCGCAAACGCCAGGCAGGCATGAAGATCGTCTCGTGTCAGGTCGGGAAAATCACGCAAAATCTGCTCTTCTGACATCCCTGAGGCCAGATATTCCAAGACATCGTAGACGGTAATGCGCATCCCCCGAATACAGGGTTTGCCTCCGCACTTATCCGCTTCAATCGTAATGATGCGCTCGTAGTTCATGCTCGCCTCGCTCATCCTCACTATACCTGAAAATATCTGTCTTGCCTACCCTATTCAAGTCTCTATCGCTTGTGTAATGCCTCTGAGAAATTGCTACGCCTAGCTCGTCTTCTGTGCAGAACTTCGCGTATTCATGGTCAGTCAGCGCCTGAATTGTGCTCGGACGTGAGAACGAGTCGAGTAGATGAGCCGGAGGACCGGCCACACCCAGAAAATGACAATGGCTGGATGCAGCATCCCTCTAAAAACTGACGGTCTTTCCGCCTCTAACGACAGCCCGTACGCGCCCCAGAGCCACCAGCCGGTTACTCCAAGCACAGTGGTCGCGGCTATCCAACTGACAACAAGTCCCCAGGAGCGCAAGCGCCACAACCCCCACGTCGTCAGCACGGGAATGCCCAATGCTCCTGCAGCGACCATGAGCGGAGATCGATCCCCGTGAATAATACTCCACGTCCCGATGAGGACCAGCAGCACGCTCATCGATCCTCCCGCAATCGCATTCAGGATGATAAACACCCGGAGATCAACTGAGGCGCGGCGTATTTCACTGCTCCAACCTAGCGCGGGCTGCCCCGCTTCCAGTATTCATTGGGACACGGAGCTCCTGAAATCGGGGATACTGTCCCCGATTTCCCCGATTTCGAACTGTTACGAAAGTTTGCGCCAGAGCCAATGCGCCCCACCGATGATGATGATCATGTGACAGCCCGCCATCACGTACTCCCACCCTAACCGCAACAGGCGAGGCTTGCGACCGTTAGCGCGGCGGAAGTATCCAGTCTCTGCCCGTTTGCGTTCCGATGAGCTGCCGATGGTCTTTACATCCGCAACCATCATGCTCAAACACCAACGTGCCAAACTTGGAGGAGGTCGGATTCACGATGACACCCCAGTCAAAACCAAGCTCTCCTTTCAGCGGCACGTAGTAGGGACAAAACTCTGCTTGGTCCTCTGGATCAACGCTCTTTGATTTCAATCGCTTGCACAAAAGTTTATGAAGCTCCTCTAGCGTATACTTTCTGAGTTTCATGTTTCTATGTTCCTTTTAAGATCGCACGCGCAGAAATCGGTGGCTGTCCCCGATTTCAGTGGCGGCGGGCGGCACGCTTGATTTCGTTGGCCCGATCGACTTCTTCCCAGGTAAACCCTTCTTCGGTTCGTCCAAAATGACCATAGGCCGCCGTCTTTTGGTAAATCGGCCGGCGCAACTTGAGCGTGCGAATGATGCCTGCTGGCGTGAGGTCGAAGAGCTCGCGAATGATCTTGAGGATGCTGCTCTCGGAGAGTTTGCCGGTCCCGTGCGTATTGACCATGATGGAGACCGGCTCGGCCACTCCGATGGCGTACGCTAACTGAATCTCGCAGCGCTCGGCCACGCCTGCGGCGACCAGGTTCTTGGCGACATAGCGGGCCATGTACGCGGCGGAACGGTCAACTTTTGTTGGATCTTTCCCTGAAAAAGCCCCGCCCCCATGGCCAATCACCCCGCCATAGGTGTCCATGACGATCTTGCGGCCGGTCAAGCCGGTATCGCCCATGGGGCCGCCGACTTCAAAGCGTCCGGTGGGGTTGACGAAAATTTTCGTGCGCCGGTCAAGCCACTGGTGCGGCACGATGGGCTTGATGACATGCTCTTTCATGTCGCCGCGAATACGTGTTAAGGGCACCCCCGCCCGGTGGTGGGCGCTGACAATGATCGCCTCAACCCGTCCGACTTTGCCATCCTGATATTCGATCGTCACCTGTGTTTTGCCATCCGGCCGCAGATAATCGACAATCCGCTGCTTGCGGACCTCGGCCAGCCGCCTGGCTAAGCGATGAGCCAGCATAATGGGCAATGGCATCAGCTCTGGCGTTTCATCGGTGGCATAGCCGAACATCATGCCTTGATCGCCTGCCCCTCCCTTATCCACTCCAAGGGCGATGTCCGGCGACTGAGCCTGAATAGCAATTGACACCCCGCACGTCTTCGAGGCAAATCCATTCGCAGGCTCGTCATAGCCGATGCGATGGATGGTCTCTCGAACGATTTGAGGAATTTCGATGTAGCACGACGTCGTGATTTCTCCAGCCACAAACGCCAGCCCGGTGGTCACCAACGACTCGCAGGCGACACGACCGTTTGGATCTTTCTCGTAAATGGCGTCCAGCACCGCATCAGAGAGCTGATCCGCCACCTTGTCGGGATGCCCTTCCGTCACCGACTCGGACGTAAAGAGATGTCGTCTCATTCCTTAGTGATCCTCCCACTCGTTTCGGGCGTCCTGATACGCTTCCAGTGTTCCGATATCATACCACGACCCCGGCATCAGCACGCCGTAGACTGGACCGCGCGCCACCAACCAGGCGATGAAATAACCAGGGGCATCGGCATTGCCACCGATCTTGAGGAATGTGAGCATGGCCTCGCACACGGGTGCGGGAAAGTAGTAGACGCACAGCGCGACCTCGCGCGAGGGCGGCTGGGGTGACTTTTCCACGAACGAAACAATGCGCGATTGGGGATCGCGTACGACCACGCCGAACTGCGTCGCCATATCGTTCGAAGGAGCCTCCCAGAGCGCCACACTAGGAGCGGGCGCGTAGCCCTGCGCCGTCGTGACAAAATCGGCCAGCGACCATCGAAAGAGATTATCGGTTCCGATCACCAACAGATCATCCTGAGGATTCGTCTGCTCTCTGGCCAGAACCAGATCCCGAATGGCGCCCAAACGAGTCTCCGGTGTATCCGTCCCGTCATCAAGAATCTCAATGTCCCCACCCTGTGCATGCTGCCACTCTTGGAACTGGGGGGCAAACCGGTGGTTGGTGACCAACAGATATTTTCGCACGCCGGGAACCTGCCGAACGCTGGCGACGACTTCATCGAGAATCGTTCGCTCATCGCGCAATAGCAGTAGCGCCTTGGGCTGATCCTTGGTCAGCGGATACAGTCGCGTCGCATACCCGGCCGCTAGGAGAATCACGGTAAGAGCCATAAGCTAGTGACGAGTGACGAATTCGGTATTCGACATTCGCCATTCGTTATTCGACAAGGCTAGGGGCCACCTGTTTGAGGCTCGCCATCAAGAAGGCTTCCACTTCTTTGCCGGTGCGCAGTTTGAGGGCTTGCTCCACCACCGACTGGGCGAAGGAAAATTCGACCGATCGGATGACTTGTTTGACGAGGGGAAGCTGAACTGGCGAGGTGGAAAATTCATCCAGCCCCATCCCCAGCAGCAGCAGGGTCAAGGGGGGCTCTCCCGCCATTTCACCGCACATGCCAACCCAAATGTTGGCCGCATGGCCGACGTCAATGATCTGCTTGATCAGGCGCAAGATGGCAGGATGCGTGGGTTCGTACAAGTAGGCGATCTTTTCATTGACCCGATCGACTGCCAGCGCGTATTGAATGAGATCGTTGGTTCCAATCGAAAAAAAGTCCGCTTCATGCGCCAAGAGATCGCAGGTCAGAGCCGCAGAGGGGACTTCGATCATCGCCCCGACTTCCACATCCTGAGCAAACGGCACGCCCTCCCGAATCAGTTCCTGCTTCACATCCTGCAGGATCTCGTTGGAGCGCTTTAGCTCTTCAATGCCGGAGATCATGGGATACATGAGTTTCAGATTGCCGTGCACGCTGGCGCGAAGGACTGCTCGCAATTGAAGTCGGAAAATGTCCTGGCGGGCCAAGCTGAATCGAATGGCGCGCCAGCCCATGAACGGGTTCATCTCAGCCGGCAAGTGCAGCGGGGAGAGAAATTTATCTCCCCCAAGATCCATGGTACGAATAATGACCGATTGGGGCTTGAGCTGCTCGGCCACCACGCGGTACGCGCGGTACTGCTCCTCTTCTGAAGGAAAATCCATGCGGTTAAGATACAAAAACTCCGTCCGATAGAGGCCGATGCCCTCCGCGCCATGGGCAATCACCGAGGGGACTTCATCCGGCAGCTCGATGTTCGCGGAGAGCACGACGCGGCGGCGATCCAAGGTCTCTGCAGGCAGCTCCTTCAGATGCAAGAGCTGTCGGCCCACCTCTTGATAGCGCCGCTGTTCCACCTCATAGCGCTGGATGGTCTCAGGGTCGGGCTCGACAATCACCTCGCCGCGAGTGCCGTCGACAATAATGGTTTCTCCCCGCCGAAGGCGCTTCGTCGCCGTCTGCAGGCCAACGACCGCCGGGATTTCCAGCGACTTCGCCATGATCGCGGTATGGCTGGTGCGCCCTCCCACATCGGTGACAAATGCGAGCACATGGCGCTTATGCATCTGCGCGGTTTCAGAAGGGGAAAGATCGCGCGCGACGATGATCACCGACTCATCGACATGAGCCAACGCTTCGGTCCGCTTGCCGAGCAGATTTCGCAGCACCCGTTTGCGAACATCTTCGATATCCGCCGTGCGTTCGCGCAGGTATTCATCTTCAGTCCGCGAGAAGGCCTTCAGGTGACGCTGCAGGACCTCGTGGAAAATCGCCTCCACATTCACGCGCTGAGCCTTCAGGCCGCTGATGATCTCTTCTCGAACTGATTGGTCTTCCAGCACAAGAAGGTGCGCGTTGAGAATGTCCGCGTGCTCCTGACCGAGCTCTTCCGCAAGCCGTTTCTGGATGGCCAGAATTTGATGGCGGGTTTTGATGAGCGCTTCTTCCAGCCGAAGGACTTCGAGGGGAATCTGCTCCTCGGTAATAGGACGTCGAGGAATGGAGAGCTCTTCGCTGGCCAGGAACATGGTCTTACCGATCGCGATCCCGGGAGCCGCTGGAATGCCCTTCAGAGTATTCATCCCACGCCCTGCCTGCCAACGCGGCTCATAGATGCCATGATACGCAGCAGCCGCGTTGAATGAACTGCGTTCATGGTCGCGCAGCGACCCCAGGCAGGGCGTGGGATCATCGCTTCGCCTCCGGCAGCGGGGTGGTCAGCAGCGCGGATAATTCGCCCAATGCCTTGGCGGCGTCAGGGCCGTCCGTCGTCAGCGAAATACGAGCGCCAGGCTTTGCTGCCAGCGTTAATAACCCCATGATGGACTTTCCGTCGACAATCTTGCGACCCTTACGAATCGTCACGGTGCTCTGGAACTGCTTGGCGAGTTGCACAAAGAGCGCCGCGGGCCTCGCGTGCAACCCTTGACGATGGACCACCGTCACGGTTCGCTGGCACAGCGGCATCAGACGCGCGGCTCCTGGAGCGTCCAGTGCACCCTTCCGGTCCACCGCCGTAAGGCCTCAGGCGCCCAGCACAACACGACGCACAGTCCTTGGTACGTGCGCTCCAGACCCTCTTCGGACTCCGACACGGTCTCAACCGGAACATGGAACACCGTCGCGGGCGGATCACAGATCACGCGTAACAGAATGCCTGCCGAAGGCTCGGCCAGATCAAACGCGCTCACGTGGCGCAACTCGCCAGGTTCGCGCAGATACCGTTCGTCCCGTACCCCAATGTTAAACTCCAATCCGATGACCGGAACGTCAAGTCCTTCGATGGTATAGTGGCACTCGAGCACCGGTCGATTCGTGTGAAGGAGCACCCGCTTCTTGATCGTCCCACCAGGCAGCTGGCGAATGCACTCGACGCTTAATGTACGTTTCGGCGATGGTGTCGTGCGGCGCGTGTGTTGTCGGCACGGCCCCCCTACCCACACTCGTCGCTCGGGTGCGGTCGAGTGGACAATCTCCTGCAACGTCGGCTGGCTCCGGAAGGCATAGTCCAGAAACGCACTGCGACGATGGTCGTCATATACCAGATAGGAAGCGAGGTTCTCTTCCTTGACTCCGAGGATATCGTGAATACTAGCAGGAGCTCGACCGCCGACTTCGGCCGCCACGGTCTGTGGTGATCGCAACTTTTCATGATACGGTTCGTGCCGTCGGCTGAGCGTATCAAGTAAATTCACACGAGCCCCATAGAGGTTCCACTGGGTGATGGCTCCTCCCTCATCCGGATCCACCGTGATGCTCATGGCCGGAGTGGAAAGGATCGTTTCTTCTTGGCCATCTCCGTCGACATCAATCCCTTCCATACCGGAGGATGTTCCGCCGGCCTGCCGCAAGAGCTGCTCGGCGGTAATCAGATGGCGGTACACCGCACGGCGCAAATGAGAGAGATAGAGCCCCCCGAAGACGCCGTGCCAGTACGCACAGTTGCATTGGCCGGCGTAGAGTTCTTCCCTTGCCCGATTCACAAGTCGAGAGTTGCGAGTCGAGAGTTGCGAGTTTCTCTCAACTTCTTGTAACTGGCGGCTGATACGGAGCATGTACCGTTCCATATCATGCGCCTCAGAATATTTGGTCAAGAAATTCCGAAAGTGGCCTCCGGACCACTCCAACATCTCCTCATAACTCCCGGAAGGAAGCGCGACTCGCCCATCAGGCGCGGTCCGCTGTGCATACTCGCGGAACGTCGAGGTCGTGAGCCATCCCTGCTCGCGCTCTAAGGCGCTGAATAACTGATCCAACCATCCTTCCTCATAGACCCAGTGAAACGTGTTGGGCCAGAGGCCGAACTTTTCCCCATCATCCGCAAAGGTCATCGCCAGCGGCCGATCTTGCTTCAGGCTTCGCAAAAATTGTATCGTCCGGTCCGCGGGCTGAAACGGCATCCAGTAACGCAACCGCTTCGAGGCAGGAAACACGCGCACGGATGCTCCCGCATAGTCTGTCGTGTATGAACCGAACACATCCCAAAACGCGTCATCTTGAAACTGCAGCGCGGAGGGCAACCAAGGTTTCGTCGCATGAAACTGGTTGGTATCGAGCATGGTGTAGTGAATGCCGGCTTGCGCGAGTGTTTGGG
Source organism: uncultured Planctomycetales bacterium (assembly GCA_964401235.1). Taxonomy (GTDB): domain Bacteria; phylum Omnitrophota; class Gorgyraeia; order Aquiviventales; family Aquiviventaceae; genus CAYNXT01. Next base: position 1,105 of record CAYNXT010000026.1, on the reverse strand, counting down.
GCAACTCGGGCTCCCAGACGCGCTCGGTCAACCACAACCCGACGGCATCACGTTCACCCAGCCGCCGCAGGGCAGAGCGCATCTTGGCGATTTGACCCTGCCGGTCGGCCTCAGGCAAGAGCGGAAGAAGCGGTTCGTAGTAACCGGAGGCCAGCAGTTCAATTTGGCCGCGCGTGACCAATGCGGCAATTCGCTTCAGAAATGCCGGACGATGCGCCTGCAACCAGTCCAGCAGACATCCGCTGTAATGAAGAGCGAGCCGCACGCCCGGATGGCGCTCGAGCACCTGCAGAAATGGATCATAGGCTTTCGCGTACGCTTCTTCAAAGACGAAATCGAAATTGCCAACCGGCTGATGGCAGTGGATCGCCATCAACAGCGTGATGGAGGGGCTCATGTCATCGTACCAAGTCGGGAACCACAGAGGAGGATGGCGTCGCCGTCAGATCAGCAGAAGGAGGGGATCCAGGCACAGACAGAGCGCGGCCCTTCGTGCCGAGGACGAGCTGATAAATCAGTTTTGCCACCTTGGTAGGGTCGTGGCGCACGTAATCTTCGGTGCTGATAATATCGTCGGCCATCACTTGATACCCCAGCGCCCTGATGCGATCCGTGTCAGCCTCAACCGGGTACGCATCTTCCTGGCGATATTTCTCCTGCAAGGCCACGGGCACTGGCTCGGTATTCACCAGGCAGACCTGAAGAATGCCGGGATTGGTGTGTGCGACCAGGGCGCGCACATGATCGCTGGCCCGGTAACTGTGGGTTTCTCGATATTGCGTCATGACATTGCACACGTAGATCTTCAGGGCCTTTGACTGGACGATGGCGTCAACCATCTGCTCCACCAGCAGATTGGGAATGATGCTGGTATAGAGCGACCCCGGGCCTAACACGATGGCCGTGGCATCTTTGATCGCCTCAAGCGCTTCCGCGGTCGGTTCGCAGCCGCTCGGTTCCAGATACACGCGCTGAATCGACGCGGCGGCCTCAGCAATCTTGCTCTCGCCCATCGTCAGCGTGCCATCCTCATGCTCGGCGACCAGGCGGACCTTCCGATTGGTCGATGGAATCACCCGCCCGCGAATGGCCAACACCTTGCTGG
>CAYNXT010000025.1:13018-15048 GCA_964401235.1 uncultured Planctomycetales bacterium | reverse complement strand
GTGGCGAGCTCCACCTGCTGGTGTCTACCGTGATTGTCGAGGTCGGGTTGGATGTGCCCAATGCGACGATGATGGTCATCGAGCATCCGGAGCGCTTTGGCCTGGCACAACTGCATCAATTGCGTGGTCGCATCGGGCGCGGGGTGCATCCGGCGACCTGCGTTCTCGTCAGTGATGCCGCCGATCAGGCTGCGAGTCAGCGCTTGGGCGCGTTTGCGCAGCTGAGCGACGGGTTTGCACTGGCGGAGAAGGATCTTGAATTGCGCGGCCCAGGGCAGCTGCTGGGCAAGGCCCAGCACGGCTGGTGGCGGCTGCGAATTGCCGATCTCGCGCGCGATCAAACCCTGCTGGAATCGGCGCGGCAGGAGGCGTTGGCCCTAATCGCGCAGGATCCGGCATTGCGCGATTCGGCACTGAAGGCGCTTCGAGAGCGCTTGGTGAGGTTTCGTCAGGGCTCCAGTTGATGCTACGAATCAGTGCGGGCCAGTTCAAAGGGTTGGGATTGATCACTCCGAGGACGATTCGCGCGACCGAGAGTCGGGTGCGCCAAGCGCTGTTTAACATTCTTGGGGAGGCCATTCAGGGGGCTCGCGTGCTCGATGGGTGTGCCGGCAGCGGCTCGTTGGGCTTTGAGGCGCTCTCGCGCGGCGCGGCGTTTGTGGCGTTCGTGGAATCAGATGCCCAGGCGATTCTGAGCATTCACGACAACATGAGTCGGTTGGGCATCGAAGCCTCGCGGGCGGTGTGGCGGTTGGTGCATCTGGACCTGGAGCGGGGCTTGAAACAGCTCGCGCAGTTGGAGCCGCCGTTTGATGTGATCCTCATTGATCCGCCCTATCGCAGCGAGTTGGCAAAAAAAGCCTTGAACACCGTCGTCGAGTGTGCTATGCTCGCACCCACTGGCCTCCTTGTCATGGAGCATGAACGGCGCGAGACGCTCCCGGTGACGGTCGGGCCGCTCAAACAGATCAAGCAGCACCGGTATGGCGATACGGTGCTCTCTTTTTATCAGGCCACATCATGATAACCCGAGCCATCTATCCTGGGACGTTCGATCCCGTCACCTACGGCCATATCGATCTCATCACGCGCGCCCGGCACATTTTTGACGAAATCGTCGTCGCGGTGGCGCACAATCCCGGCAAGCAGCCGCTGTTTTCCGTCAGCGAGCGGGTGGCACTCCTGAAGCAGGCCACGCGGTCATTGCAGGGGGTGGCGGTGGATCATTTCGACGGCCTGGTGGTTGACTATGTGCGCCGCAAGCGGGCGCGCGTCATGATCCGCGGCTTGCGGATGCTCTCGGATTTCGACTATGAGTTCCAAATGACGCTGACAAACCGTAAGCTCTCCGAAGCGGTGGAAACCATTTTTATGATGCCCTCGGAATCCTATGCGTATCTCTCGGCGCGGCTCATCAAGGAGGCCGGCGCCTTAGGCGCGGATCTCTCCGCCTTCGTGCCGCCCTTTGTCGCCTCGGCGCTGCGGCGCAAGCTGCGCGTGCGTTAACGCGTCATGCACCCCCATGAAAATATCCGTCAGCCGCGTTCCTCCGGAAGGCCTCAAGGATCATGCGACCTACCATCCCAGCACGCTGGACATGGAGCGGGACGATATCCATGTGGATCAGCCCTTCACGGTGGACGCGTTCATTGCGAAGGCCGAGCAGGAACTGGTCGTCAGGGCCGAAATCGCCTGCTCGCTGCGACTGACGTGCGCGAGGTGTCTGGAAGAGTTTTCGTCAACGATTAGTGCAGACGCGGTGTGGAGTTATCACGTCAAGCCCACCGAGATCGTTGACATTACGGAAGACGTGCGGCAGGAAATTATTTTGGCGTATCCGATGATTCCGATGTGCCGGCCCGAATGCAAAGGGCTCTGTCCGGTCTGCGGGCAGAATCTCAACACGGCTAGCTGCGCGCATCAACAGGAGGATTCTCATGGCACTTCCAAAACGTAAACATTCGAAAGCCAGGCGAGATAAGAGCCGCACGCACTGGAAATTGGTTGCGCCCTCGATCTCGTCCTGCCCG
>CAYNXT010000025.1:8677-13008 GCA_964401235.1 uncultured Planctomycetales bacterium | reverse complement strand
CTTCCGATCTCGGTTCGTCCGCACCACGTCTGCGGATCGTGCGGTTGGTATCGAGGCCGCCAGGTGCTTGTGATCGCGGCCAAGCCGGACAAGAAGCGCGAATCCCCCTAGAGCGCCTATCAAAATGACTGTGTGGCGCTCTGGTTCTGGGTTCTGGGCTCAGGGTTCTGGATGGTATTGGCCCACAGCCCCCAACCCTGAACCACGGCCATGCTGTTAAACACTATTGATTTATTATGGCTGTGAAAATCGCCTTGGACGCCATGGGCGGTGATGCCGCCCCAGAGACCCCGGTTGCAGGGGCTATCCGAGCTGCCCGGGAGCTCCCGGTCGAGATCGTGCTCATCGGGCAGCAAGAGGCGATCGAGCAGCAGCTTCAGAGCTATTCCAAACGTCCCCCAAATCTCTCCATCCTCCATGCGCCCGAGGTGATCGGGATGGAGGAATCTCCCGTCGCCAGCATTCGAAAGAAGCGAGACTCCTCCATCAACGTCGGCGTGGGGTTGCTTAAGGATCGAAAAGTGGAGGCTTTTGTTTCCGCCGGCAACACCGGGGCGGTCATGTCAGCCAGCGCGTTGCTGGTGGGGCTCTTGCCCGGCATTGAGCGGCCCGGCATTGCGATTTTGCTCCCCGGGGTGAAGAAGGATACGCTGCTCATTGATGTGGGAGCCAACATCGACCCCAAGCCCCTGCATTTGCTCCAGTACGCGCTGATGGGTGATGCGTACATGCGCTGCGTGATGGGCTGTTCGCGGCCGATGGTCGGGCTGCTGAACGTGGGGGAAGAGGAGACGAAGGGCACGGAGTTCATGAAGGAAACCTACACGATGATCGAAGGTTCCGGCGTGAACTTTGTCGGCAATGTCGAAGGGCACGATATTTTCACCGGCGACTGTGACGTCATTGTGTGCGATGGATTCGCCGGCAACGTTGCGCTGAAGACAGCCGAAAGCCTGGCCCATGCCATCAGCGTGCTGTTGAAGCGCTCGCTAGCCATGAGCCCGCTCACCCGTTTTGGCGCCTGGCTGGCACGCGATGCCTTCCGCAACCTGCGCAAAGAGATCGATTATGCCGAGCACGGAGGCGCGCCGCTGTTGGGCGTGGACGGTATTTCGATCATCGCGCATGGGGCCTCAAGCGGCAAGGCGATTAAAAACGCCATTCGGGTAGCATACGAGTCGGTGAGCCACGAGCTTAATCGGAACATGGTCGATGCCGTCGCCGGTTATCGCCAGCACGCCCCCTCATGAGCCCTCGCCGCTCCCCCTCCGCACGTGAAGCCCCACGGGGACGATCCGTGGGGCGGAATCCTGAGCGAGCCCCGTCGAAACGGGGCGAGTCGAAGGACCGCATCGGGATCACCGGGTTGGGCATGTATGTCCCGTCCAAGGTGCTGACGAACGTGGATCTAGCCAAGATGGTCCAGACCAGCGATGAGTGGATCCGCACGCGTACCGGCATTCACGAGCGGCGCATCGCCGAGCCCGGCACGACGACGAGCGATCTGGCCTATCAGGCAGGAAAGAAGGCGCTCGCCGACGCTAAACTCGATCCTAAGCAACTCGAGTTGCTCATTGTTGCCACTACGACTCCGGACATGCTTTTTCCCTCGACCGCTTGTTTGGTGCAGCAGCGCCTCGGTGCGAGTTCGGCGGTCTGTTTTGACCTCTCCGCCGCTTGCTCCGGCTCGGTCTTCGCCATGATCACCGCCCAACAGTATTTGCTGACCGGGCGCTATCGCAATGCGCTGGTCATTGGGGCAGAGGTGATCTCCAGTTTTATTGATTGGACCGATCGCTCCACCTGCGTGCTGTTTGGCGATGGCGCCGGCGCATGCGTCATGGCGCCGGTCACACGGGGCGGCCTGCTCGCGACCGATATGGGCTCAGATGGCTCGGCCGCCGAGCTGCTCTATATGCCTGGCGGAGGCTCGAAGCACCCCCCCTCCCACAAATCGGTTGATCAGCGGCTGCATTTTCTGCGCATGAACGGGGGAGAAGTGTTCAAGTTGGCGGTGCGCCGCATGGCCGACTCGGCCAAGCGGGTCATCAAGGAAGGCAAGCTCAAGCCCGAGCATGTGGAGTGCTTTATTCCGCACCAAGCCAACACCCGCATTATCGAGGCGGTGGCGAAGTGGGCCCAGTTGCCGATTGCCAAGGTCTACATGAATCTCCAGCGCTATGGCAATACCTCGGCAGCGTCAACGCTCATCGCGCTCTATGAAGCGGTGAATGAAGGGGTCATCACCCGCGACGACCACGTGGTCATGGTGGCCTTCGGCGCCGGGATGACGTGGGGCTCCATCCTCCTTCAATGGTGAGCGGGCGGTTCGCGTATCTGCTGCCGGGGCAGGGAGCGCAAGCCGTCGGAATGGGGAAGGCGTTCTATGACCGGTATGAGGCCTCCCGCGAGATCTACAAGCAAGCGAATGCCCGCCTCGGATTTGACCTCACCGCGCTCTGCTTTGAAGGACCCCAAGAAGAGCTCACCAAGACTGAACGGTGCCAGCCCGCCCTGTTTGTCACCTCGGTGGCGGCGCATGCAGCCTTTCATGAAGCGCTTCCTGGGGTGAGCCCGGTGGGCGTGGCCGGCTTAAGTTTGGGCGAGCTGAGTGCGCTGTGCGTTGCCGGCGCGCTTGAGTTCACTGACGGCTGCTATCTTGTGCAGGCGCGCGGCGATCTCATGGCCGAGTGCGCCGCTCACCATCCTGGGGCCATGCTGGCCATCATTGGATTGACCACAGAGGCGATTGACACGATCTGCGCGGACTCAGGGGCATGGGCTGCCAATTACAATGCAGCGGATCAGGTCGTGCTCTCAGGCACGGCAGAGACGATTGTCCGGGCCGAAGAGTTGGCTCAAGCGGCAGGGGCCAAGCGGGTGATGAAGTTAGAGGTCGCCGGCGCGTTTCATTCTCCCCTGATGCAGCCGGCTGCGGATCGATTTAAGCAGGTGCTTGCCAAGGTGACATTTCGGTCGCCGCACGTTCCGGTGATGACGAACGTGACCGGCCAAGCGGTCCAGACAGCTGATGAGATTCGTGCGCTGCTCGCGCAGCAGATCGTCAGTCCCGTTCGGTGGGAGCGCTCCATGCGGAGCTTGATTCAGTTAGGAGCCACCCACTTTGTGGAGTTTCCCCCGGCCCGTGTGCTGACCGCGCTCCTGCGGCGTATTGAGAGCTCGGTCAAGGGGTTGACGATCGACGAGCCGAGCGACTTCGAGAAGCTAAAGCAGTAGTACTTGGGGAGCGGGTCCTGCCACCTGCGGGACCCCGCCGGCTGGCCTAGCAACGCATGGCCTAGGTGCGGTCGTGATCGACGAAGCGTCCTTGGCCGCGGTCGAACGGCCACCCGGCAGGGGCCTCCCCTCCGGTGTCACCCGCCGCTCCGCTAGACCAACTCCAGCATCCGCTGGATCGGTCGCACGGCCCGCTCGGCAAGCTTCGGATCGACTCTCACCTCATGCTGCATCTTCACCAACGACATGAAGACTTTCTCGATGGTGTTGCGCTGCATGTGGTGGCAGGTCGCGTGCTCGCTGGCAGGATAAAACTGCTTCTCAGGATATTGCGTGCGCAGCCGGTTGAGCAGGCCTGTTTCGGTCGCGATAATAAACTCTTTGGTTGGGGAGTGCTTCACATGCTGCACCATGCCCTCGGTTGAGAGAATCTCATCCGCCAGGTCCATCTGCTTGGTCGTGCAGCCGCATTCCGGGTGCATGAGAAACTCCGCCTCAGGGTGCAGATCGCGCAGCCGATCGACCTGCTCCGGCAGGATGGCGGCGTGGGCCGGACAGTAGCCCTTCCATAAGTGGATCTTGCGCTTTGTTTTTGCCTTCAGGTAGCTTCCAAGATAATAATCCGGGACAAAGAGAATCTCTTTGTCTTCCGGAATGTGCTCGAGCACCTTGACCCCGTTGGTTGAGGTCACGCAATAATCACACTCGGCTTTCACTGCCGCGCTCGTATTGACGTAACATACCACGACCCCCTCCGGGTGGTGGCTGCGCCAGGCCCGTACTTGCGAGGGGATAATCATGTCGGCGAGCGAGCAACCGGCCGCCAGGTCGGGGACCATCGGGAGGTAAAGGTACGTGACGCTCCCGACCAGGTACGTGTTGATCGCCATGAAGTCCCACATCAGGGGGCTGCGGAAGATCGGCCAGATGCCGCGCTCGCTCGGGTAGGGGACGAGCCAGAAGAAGAGCCACGGGCGCCCCAGGTGCACGATCGGGAACATCGAGCCGATCAGCAGGGCGAAGACCGTGATCGCCTCCGCGCAGCGCGTGATCGGCCGCCGCCAGGTGGCGTTGACCAGGCGCAGGATCGCCGA
>CAYNXT010000025.1:0-8667 GCA_964401235.1 uncultured Planctomycetales bacterium | reverse complement strand
CATCTGCGTGGTCGTGCAGCCGATTTCCTGATGCTTGAGATACTACGCCTCAGGGTGGAGCTCGAGCATCCGATCGATCTGTTCGGCCAGCATGGCGGCGGTTTCGGCCATGAAGTGCACGCCGCAGAACAGGATCACCTTCGCATCGGTCTGCTGCGCTTGTCGTGCCAATCCCAAGGAGTCGCCCACGAAATCGGCCACATCTTGAATGGCTCCCTCTTGATAGTTGTGGGCCAAAATTACCGCGCAGCGCTCTTGCTTGAGGAGCTGGATCTTCTCCTTCAGGAGCGTCGCATGGCCGTTCGTATGAGGAGCGTGACCGTTAGTGTCCATCTTAGAAGGGGACGATGATCCCTTTCTCCTGCAGTTTCACGACCTTGGGTTTCGTAAAGGTGTAGAGACGGGCGGGCCGTTGCCGTCCATTGGCCGTAAACTCCCGCGTGCCTTTCAGAATGCCTAATTGCAACATTTTGCGACGAAAGTTGCGTTTATCCAGCCGCTGCCCAAGGATGACTTCATACGAGCCTTGCAGTTCGGTGAGGGTGAACTGTCTGGGGAGGAGCTGAAACCCCACGGTCGTATAGTTGATCTTGTTCCGCAGGCGCTCCAGCGCATAGTCGACGATGCGGCGATGGTCAAAGGCCAGGGGAGGGAGCCGTTTAATAGGGAACCAGCTGGCATCGGAGACGCGCTGCTGGGCCTTGAGCTGAAACTGCTGCCAGTTGACCAACGCATAGTACGCGACGGTCATGACGCGACCTCGTGGATCGCGATCCAGCTCGCCAAACGTATAGAGCTGTTCGAGGTAGATGTTCCCGATGTTCGTCTCCTCTTGCAACTCGCGCAATGCGGCCGTATCAATCGACTCATCGGCGCCGACTAACCCGCCAGGCAGCGCCCACGCGCCTCGGTAGGGCGACTGCTGGCGCCTGACGAGCAGCACTTTAAGCACGCCGTCTTGAATCGTAAATAACACGACATCGACGGCAATCGCTTGCCCCGCTCCTCGCCTCATGAGTGGCGGGGCGGGCTGGGTCGTGTGGCCATTATTGTGCAATGCATGAACTCGGTTCATTAAGTGTATCTCCTACACTAATAGTATATCGTGTAGGGTAGACACTTTGTCAAGGAAAATTCCCCACGATGCATTCCACCACATCCGCAGGCGGGTCCTGCCGCAGTGCCACCCCAGTTGTCCTCGCCGCGCCGCGCTGTCGGCGTCGTCGGCTGCGGGCAACTGGGGGCCCTGGCCCTGCGTCACCCGCCCTATAACTAAGGAGGGTGGTGGAGTGTGTTCTACGGAGGAAAAGCTTAGACGGGGGACTTGCGGCAGACGGCGATCAGATCGAGCGCTGCGGGAGTCACAGAAGCGCGGGTGATAAAGTCCTCAGGGGAGGTGCGTGCGTAAAACCGAGCCACCGGGTTGAGGTGCTCCGGGCCGAGTTTCATCAGACCCCATTTCTTCAGGCGCTGGAACAGGCGATGGGTGGGGGTGAGATAGAGGCCGCGGAGCTCAACGGCAGGGAAGGCGCGTTCCAGCAAGGCGTGCAGCTGTGGGCCGGTAAACTCCTTTTCGTGGTAGCAGAGTTTTTGGTACGGTTTGCCAGGTTTCATGTTGTGCTCGACGTTGAGCGTGGAGAGGCAGTACATGCCGCCGGGTGCGAGCACGCGAGAGACTTCCCAGAGATGTTTGGGGAGCAGCGCTTCAGGAATGTGTTCGATGACTTGAAAGGAGCCGACGACGTCAAATGAGCCGTCAGGAAAATCCAAGACGGTGCCGGGCATGTGCAGAAATGTCAGGTTCGGGCGGGGGTATTTGGTTTGCGCACGGGGGATGTTGCCGGGTGCGGCATCAATAGCCACAACGTCTTTGGCCACGTCCGCTAAATAGTTGGCGCCATAGCCGTCTCCAAATCCGATTTCCAGCACCCGCTTGCCGGCCACCAGCTGTTTGGCAAAGGCATAGGCCGCGAGGTGTTGCGAGAAGAAGTGGACATCGGTATGCTCAGGAATAAGTCCGCACTCGTAGGCGTCTTCTTGGGCTTGGGTCATGCGCGTGCGACCATCTTACGGAGAAATCCAGCATCGTGTCAAGAGGGTGTGTCGCTCTGCTCCTGGTAGGAATCGAGGACGACGCGGCTCAGATGCGTTTTAGCATCCTTGCTAAGGGCGATGACACTATCATACCACTGGCCGTTTTTACCCTGCTGGCGCGGCATGCTCACGAAGAGGCCATTTCGGCCTTGGACCACTCGCACCCCCTTAATGAGAAACCAGTTGCGGATTTCCACATCGACATAGGCTTTGAGCGAGCTTCCGCCATCAAAGCGGACCAAGCGTTTGACCGCCAACTCTGTGGCTCCAGTGTCCATACTCCCTCCTTATGGTGTCATCAGATAGAGGTGCCGTGAGAAATACCCGCCGGTTAAACCATCTAAGACGGCGGTGAGTTCCTGAAGGCGCAGCTCTTGTTCGAGCAGATGCTCTTGGCCCGTTGGTTCGTCGTTCAACAGCGTGAGCTGAAGACGCCGGCGCTCGAAATAGGCGCGGGTGACTTCATCGACGATATCATCGCGCAGCTGCACCATGAGCTTGGAGCGCACATCGATGCTGGTTTGATCATCGTTCCAAATAAGATTTCCTAGATCCCACTGCAAGGACACGTCAAATCCATCGTCATGATCCTCGGTCTCAATAAACTGGAAGTTAGGAAACGACCCTTCATCGATATTGGTATCCCGTGAACGACCGCGATCATACCCCAGATCAAATGTCGGCAGGAGCGCTTGCAGCGAAGCCTGGCGCCTCCAGCGCGTGATTTTGTCCGGGTGCACCTCGGCGTAGCGGATCGCCGCTTCGCGGACCTGGCCGATGGTTGGCTCATCTTCAAAGCGCGAGAGGAGCTCGAGCGGGTTCGATGGTTCAGCGGTGTAATAGTAGAGCCCATCGGACGTGGCGGCCCAGAGCCCATCGATGTTCGCTGCCAGATCATTCACGGGCGTAGCCGCGAATCCGCTAGTCAGCGGTACCCAGAGATTGCGCTCGGCGTCATAGCAGGCGACCTGTTGTGTTGTCGCTGTGTAGAGCGCCGGCGAGGTTCCGGATTGAAACTGCACGTGTCTGACCGATGCTTGGTCAAGACCCGTTCCGGAAACGCGGTGCCAGCTCTTGCCGTGGTCTGTGCTGCGCTGAAGACCTCTGGAAGTAGCCACATAGACTGTGGCAGGTGCTTGCGGCTCAAGGGCTAGATCGTAAAAGCGCAGATGCGCGTCTGTCTCAACGTCCTCTTCAATGTCTTCGAGCTCAGGAGCAGCGTTCTCTCCGATATTCACAGCGCCGAGGAGCTGTTCCCAGTCGCCCTGCTTCCATCGGCCGATGAAGAGCCCTGCCGCCGCTAAGAGATAGAGCCGTTCCGGATCTTCAGGATCGATTTCGATACGGACAACATCCCTGGCGGCAGCAGGGGTTGGCAGCGGTGACCATCGGCGCCCATGATCTGTGCTGATGAACAGGCCCTCTCGCGTGCCAAGGAAGACGGTGCCTGGCTGTGCCGAATGAGTGGCGAGCCATGTCCCATGGCGCGCGGTCTCGCCGATGCCTCCAAAGATCTGCTGCCAATGCCGGCCTTCATCAAATGAGCCATAGACGCCGGCCGTTGTCGCAACCAAGAGGTTGGCGGAGGAGCTCCCACTCACTGTAAGGTGTGTCATAACAGCGTCTCCAGGCGCGGTCCATCGTTGTTCCCAGTGTGTTCCGCGATCTTGCGACTCATACAGCGCCTGTGATGTAGCTGCCAACACGCGCGTGGACGTTGAGGGGTCTACGACGACGACGTTCACCGCATGCTCAGTCGGGTCAATCGGCACGAGCCTCCATTCGGCGGCAACGACATTCGGACAGACCAGGTGTCCTATCAACGTGCACATTCCCATAAGACAGCGTGTGTTCATGAATGATTCAAGGAGGGAGAATTGGCGGATGCAAAATAATAATCTCCGCATCCTGGGAGCGTGCGCCGCCATAGGCATCGCGAACCTGAAAACTCAGCGTATGCAAACCATGCTGATCCATCGACGGCACCCATGAATGGGTGCTTGTGGCACTCCAAGGGATAAGAGGTGCGCCATCAAGGCTGACGTGGTATTCAAGCGCATCGCCTTCTTGATCGGTTGCGCTCATGTCCAGCGTGAGGGGATGGTCGGCGTACACGAGTGTCCCATCCACTGGCATGATCTGATCTAGGCGGGGAAGGGTGCCTAATACAATCTCGTGCGTCTGTGAGGTGCGATGACCGTTTGGACTGATGGCTTCAACGCGCAGCGCGTTGGCTCCAGACCCCAGAGGAAGCTCAAGCTCGAACGCGCGTCCGGTTCGGCTTGCAACGATTCCGTTAATCGTGACGGTCGTGAGATGATCATCCACGCTGCCGCGTAAGAGGATGGGACTGAGATTGGTGATGGCCGGTGGTTGGAACATCAACACGGGAGGCTCTGAGTCCATCACGATGTTGATGAGGATCGGAGCGCTTGGGACGCCGGGGGTTGCGCGTGCGGTGATGGCCAGTATGTTATCACCTTCCGTGAGCGTGATCGTAGCGGTCCAAATCGTGTGATCATTGTTCGGAACATGTTCCTCGCCGTTGATCCATACCGAACTTCCAGCGGCTTTCGTTCCGCCAATGGTCAGTGTGGATTGCAAGGTGACGGAGGGGATTGGATCACCGATAGTGCCAACGGTGGGTCGCGGCGGACGAGGCGTTGGACGTGGCACAAATACGCGAATGGTATGTGTGGCGCGGTTGCGATTGGTATCGATCGCGATTGCCGTCAGGATATTCACACCGACGCTTAGCGGAACTGAAACGCGAAAGCGTCCTTCTTCGACTGCGGCCTGAGTCTCATTCACTGAGACTGCAGCATCAGGCGGCTCCACGATGCCTTGCACCTGGATGGCTCTGCCAGGCGCTTTCATCTCTTCCGGCACGTCAAGATAGACGCGCATGGAGGCCGAACGGGTTGTTGTCGGAGTGGTCGCTACGGCAGAGATCGTGTTGGGGCCAAGGTGCAGCGGGACGTTCGGAGCCAGAAAGGTGTTGCCGGTGATCGTGGCCGGGAGGCCATTGACGGTGAGGGTTGCAGAGGATTCAGTGATTGTTCCGGTCACATTCACCAACAACCCCATGGCGGCAGAGGGCTGAGTCGTGATGCCCACCGGATATTCTCCTATGGGAAGCCCGAGCATCGTTTGGGCTGTGGTGGATGGGCCGAGCACTGAACCACCCCCTGACGTGATCACTGCGAACAGCCGTGCGGGGTCGGCTTGGGCTTCTGCCAGCGGCAGTGCGACCTGCCACAAGCCGATGCCCAATGCTAGAGTCCAGCCTAATATCCTCGTGCGGGTGACGCCGGAACGGTCTTGGCGGGCCCTCAGCCTTCGGCTTCCGGCACTTCCTTCGCCCACCCCTGCGGGGGTACCCGGGCTCGGTCGCAGGACCCGCCTCGATAGCATTAAGACAAGCGGCACGCTCAATCTTTTTGGCATAGCAGGACAGTGGCGAACTCAGGGCGGTTGTCAAATTCCACAAGGTGGGTGTGCGTTCCGGTCGCGTTAGCCGTCAAGGAGCCGGCCGAGTGGGTGTGGTGGAACTCGGGGGCATCGCTTGGGTTTCCGCCGCCGCAGCCTTTGGAGGCGTTCCATCCGCAGCTCACACCGGAGGCCGGTGACGTGGTGCCGGAGAGCGCATGCGTGTGTGATCCAGTCGAGGAGGTCTCCAGACTCTTCGTGTGCTGCCCGCCAGCGGTCGCGTTGAACGTCTCACCTGCCACGAGGAATTTTCCGTCAAGCAGATTCGCGCGCGTATAGCTCGGCGGACAGTTCGCTCCGATCCAAAGGATGATGGCGCCGGAAGGGATGAGCCGGTTGGCATCGTCCGTGATCGTAGAGGTAGCAATCGGGACAGTCAATTGGTTCGCTTGCTCGGCCCGAATGGCCATCGGCACGCTCGTGATGCGCTGGCGAGGGCTGAGCTCTTCTTCCTGATTGATTTGAACCGACAGCCAGCAGGGTTTTGACCAATCCATGTCTTGGAGCGGCGTGAGAGAGCCCAAGAGCACGCTGAAGCGACCTTGAGTGAGCGGGACGTTTGCTTGTTGCTCCTGCCACAGCGAAGCACCTGCGGTTTCCGCATCATAGAGCCTGAAGACCAAGGTGTGCGGCCCCTCAAGCGGCACGCCGTGCGTGTCCATGGCCTGACCCTGGTAGCGGATGAGGTGCGGGACTTCGGCGCGGAGCAAGGCGGGGATCATGAGAAGACAGTACACACTCAGCACGAGCCGTGTGATCATTACGGAGCCTCCTCCAGTTGAAGAATTTGTCCATCGGTCGGATAGGTGAAAGTGATCATGGGATCTTGATTGCCGGTGCCTGGGGCAAATTGAATATCAGCCTGGCCGAACATGTCCGAGATGCGCGTGCGCGTGGGCCTAGCATTAGGATCGGAGAAGGTGGACGCATAGACTGCGGCTTCAATGCGGATATCCCCGCAGGGATGAGGCAGTCGCGGGCGAAGCAAGCGCCGCGCGGAGCCGCCTGAGCCCTCCAGGTACACCGCCACCGCATACGACTTGCCGACGGTGACGGACACGGGTTGGATGGGCTGGTAGCTCCAGCTATTGGCAGCCGTGACGGTGGCGGTGGCGAGGATGGCGCCGCTGGTCATGTCAAAGAGCCGAAGCCGTTTGGTGCCGTTAAAATAGCCGCCCAATCCCACGACCTGACCGTCGATGAGCGGGGTAAACTGGTACCCCATTACCATCTGCCAGGTGCGATTGGTCGAGAGGCGGCCGGTCGCATGCGTTTGCCACGGGGTTTGAATCGCAGGAGGGGCTCCTTCCACCCGCCCCAGCAAGTAGGGGAGGAGCAGCGTGCCCAGGACCAACCACCGAATTCGCCGTTGCATCGGAGCCCCTTTCTGTTATAGACAAAATTAATTTGTAGAATATACATATCATGGAAGCCCCACCCTGTCAAGCATTATTTTTACACTTAGTGTAAATTAGTGTTGACGAACTTCTCATGCCATGGCACACTAAGACCAGAAGGAGGAAGCCCATGCGTCCAGTCGCTCTGCTACGCCAGCGCCGCGCCCCCGTGGAAGTCGCCGCCAAATCGCTGGGCCGGCGCCTGCGCGCGCTGCGCAAGTCCCAGCGAGTCACCTTGGTGGAGCTGGCAAAGAGTTCGGGGGTGGATACCGCGACCATTTCGCGCATCGAAACCGGCCGCATGACCGGCACCCTGGAGTGCCATCTGCAACTGGCCACGGCACTCGGGGTCAAGGTCACCGATCTGTATGCCGGGATTGAAGAGGCGCGTATTAAGGACGGCGTGACCTTTCAGCCTCAATCGCAGCGCAGCGAGGTGTACGTGCATGAAGCCGGCAAGTCGTCCATGAGCTTGCTCACGAGCGATATCCTGCGCAAAAAACTCATGCCCGTGCTCATTACCATCGAGCCGGGCGGGGCGACGCATAAAGAAGAAGCCAAGGTCGGCACGGAGAAATTTCTGTACGTCGTAGACGGAATCTTGGAAGCGAGAGTCGGAGACGCCACGCACGCGCTGAGGCGGGGCAGCAGTTTGTATCTTGATGCGTCCATTCCGCACACGCTGAAGAACGTTGGGCCGCGCACGGCACAGTGCCTGTGCGTCATCACGCCACCCGTCCTCTAATCAGGGCACACCATGAAGGAGCAGCCATGAGACCGCGGATTTTAATCGCCGATGACGAAGAGGGGGTGCGAGAATCGCTCAACCTCATTCTGGGGGATTTGTATGACACCGTCTTTGCGGTCAACGGGGAAGAGGCGTTGACGAAAATTACTCAGGAGCCGTTTGATCTGGTGATGATGGATATCAAGATGCCGCGCTTGGATGGGCTGGATGTGCTTAAGCAGCTCAAGACCCATCGAGGCCCGCTACCACCTATTCTGATCTTGAGCGCCTATCAAAGCGTCGAGGTGGCCAAAGAGGCGGTGAAGCTTGGCGCGCGAGACTACATCCCCAAACCCTTCGAGCGCGATCATATTCTCTCCACCGTTCAGAGTATTCTGCCGCCCGCGCGCTAAGGCCGTGGAGCCCCACGAGCAAAGCCTGCGGCACCCACAATCCCGCTCCGATGGGGGCGACATCCTGCCCTCCCGTTAGCTGCTGCACCACCGGGCGCAATGGCAGGGTTGCAAACGGCTCTAAAATCCTCTATCCTAAAGAGCGCCTATCAGAATGGCCCAGAACCCTGAACCCCCAACCAAGGTGATTCTCTGACCATGACTTTAATTCGCGGGCTACGAACGAAAGCGCTCCGGGTGATTCCGGATGAGCGAGGCCGCCTGTTTGAAATGCTGCGGCGCGATGAGCCCATCTTTCAAAAGTTCGGGCAGGTCTACTGCACCAGCATTGAGCACGGCGTGGTCAAGGGCTGGCATCTGCACAAGAAGCAGGTGGACAATTTCGTCTGTGTCAGCGGCATGATCAAGCTGGTGGCCTACGACGGCCGGCCGGGTTCCTCCACGAAGGGCCGCGTCAATGAGTTCTTCATCGGCACGCATCACCCACTGCTGGTGCAAATTCCCGCCGGCGTCCATCACGGAGTTAAAGGGTTGAGCCCTCCTGAAG
>CAYNXT010000024.1:8060-15159 GCA_964401235.1 uncultured Planctomycetales bacterium | reverse complement strand
GTGTAAGGTAATCACGACAGAGTAATTCACCGATACCAATTGTTCCATCATCAGCTGTAAGAGTTACGAACCCTGTTGTTTTCGCAGTTCGGGACGCCAGGTCATGATGAACAGAATTTCGTAATGGGATATGAACTAGAAAGAACTCTGCTCGTTTGACATGCATGCTACAGTCTTTAGGCTCCTGCGCGATACGCGCGAGCGAGGCGCACATACTTGGCGACCCAGTGGGTGATAGAGGCCAGGTCGCGCGAGGTCACCGTGCGTACCGCGCGGGCCGGCGCGCCGACGACGAGCGTGCGCGGCGGAACTGTCGTCCCTTCGAGCACCACACTCCCTGCCCCGACGATCGCGCCGGCCCCAATGTGCGCACCGCTGAGCACGATGGAACCGATGCCAATCAAGGCCCCTCGCTCCACGACACAGCCATGCAGATTGACATGATGGCCCACGTGCACATGATCGGCGATGAGACAGGGCGCGCGGTCATCCACATGGAGGATCGAGCCGTCCTGGATGTTCGTCGCCTCCCCAATGTCGATGCGATTGATATCCGCCCGCAGCACGCAGCCAAACCACACACTGGAATCTTTTGCCAGTTTCACTCGACCGATCACATCTGCTCCAGGCGCGACGAAGGCCGATGGATGAACCACTGGAGCGTATCTACCAAACGATAAAATCATCTCTCCTCAGTCTCCCTTCTCAAGGTAGTAATCAATGATCGACAACCGACGCTGCTCCAGCAGATCGGCCAGGTATGCGGCATCGGCAGACTTGCGGTATTGTCCGGCCGCTACCGCCGCCTGAATCTGCGGCTGTGAGAGCCGTGCCAGGCGGCGCGCCATCCACCGGCCGTCATCCCGGGTCATTTCCTTAAACGCCAGGTTCGGCGCATACGGTTTCCACCGCTCGGGATTGACCTGCGGAGATAAGAATCCGATACTCGCATCGGCCTCGTAAATCTTAGGGTCACATTGCGGCCGGTGAAATCCCAAGGTCAATAGTTTCAGGGACACTGCCTGCAAATCGACTACGTTCAATCGCCCAGCACAGGGATTTTTGGGCCCGGCCCGGCCTGCATCAGCCCCTAGCGATGTGCCGAAGTCAATCAGGTATCCGGTCGTCTGGGTGCCATCCCAGACTAGCAGCGAATTGTGGTCTTTGGTGTCGATGTTGTTGACCCAGGCGTACGCGACTTTAAGCGCGCGCATCTCGGCGCAGTCGCGAAACCGTTTAAAGGGTGCCGGGCCGAGAATGTCTCCTTCAAGAATCTTCGTCACGCCTACGCGCACGGCTCCCTCGTGCAGCCTCGGCTCAAGCATCAGGCGCAGCTCCTCGGCGTCCGGGTCCATCTGGAAGTCCTCAGGATGGAAGAACACCACTTCGTAGACGGGCACGTGATATCCGAGCGCATAGAGCAGTTTGCTGGTGACGACCTCGGCACCCGAAAGCAGCTCCGGCGCGTCAACCGGATCGAATTTCAGCAGATACCGAATGCCCCGCGCATCGGTGACGAAGAGGCCCGGCGTTTTGCCTTCGGTCTTCGGCCTGGTCACCTGCAGCGGCGGCACCGGGAGATCATCGGGCCGGGTCGGACCCCAGCGCACGGCTTCCGGCGTGAGCGTCGCCGGATCGCGGTTGGTAAAAAAGGCGCTCTCGGTGAGCTCGCCGTGTTTGAGGTTTAACGCGCGCACCGGCGAGCCAAACAGTTTCCTTCCAATACGCAACACATGAAAGGGTTGTTCCAGCGGCTCAAGCACCGTGACGTCAAACAGATGCCACGCGATGGGCTGGCGTCTGACAACGGGCTTCACCTCGATGCAGCAGGGACGACTGCCCCACTGAGGAGGCCACGAGGCGCAGCCGCTCAGCATTGAGAAGAGCGCCAACAGAAGAAGGACGCGAAGACGTTTCCGTGATTCGTGAATCGTGAATCGTGAATCGTCACTTACGAACCACGAGCCACGAGCCACGAGCCACGAGCCCCTCGTTTCATGGGGCATCACGGAGAGGTGGCGAGTTGCAGCGCGACCCGCGCCGCCGTGGAAATGATGGGGGAAGCTTCGCGGCTGGCTTTTTCAAGTTCCTGGTGCAGGGTGGTCAGCCGCAGCCGTCCCACGGCGCACAGCGTCGTCACACTCAACCAGCAGTTGTGATCCCAGATCGCTTCTTGCAGCACTCGATAGGCGGCGAGTGGCTCTTGAGCAATCGCAGAGGGCTCCTCAAGGATCGCCAGAAAGTGATCTTCATCCAGGATGGGAAAGAGGGCGGCGCGCATCGCCGGATCCACCAAGTTATCCAAGAGCTCGGCGGCATCGGCCCGCACGTACGGCTCGGGTTGACGCAACTGCTCATAAATCAAGTGGATATCTTCGGGGCGGTAGAGCAGCATCAGCAGTCGGAAGATCTGCTCCACCGACTCTTCCATGAGCATGCGCAAGAGCAAGAGCACGTGCGCATTGTGGGGAATGTCGTTGCGATTATGCCGGCGCAAAATCGCCGCGACTGCGGCGATTCGCCGGTAGTTCGCCACCTCCTCAACAATCCGTCGACGAATGGGTTTGATGGGAAACTCCAGCCCTCGAGTGCTCAGCCGAAGCTTCACCAGGCCTAAGACCGCCTCGTGACGCAAGACGGCGTCGACTTCGACGCTGACGAGCCCGAAGAGGTAATCGACGATCCCCTGATCTTTCGATCGAGTCAGGTGATGGATGGCTTGGCGGCGAAGAGCCACGGGCTCCCGCTGATCCCACACCACCGCTTTCAAACGCAACACGTCTCCGGCAAATGCGGACGATTCAGTCGGACGACTTTCGTATGCGCCGAGGATCTTGATCAGCTCCTTGGCGTGCGCGCTGAGCCCGTCGCCATCCGTGACCATTTGATTGAGCAGCGCGAATTTCGGTTCGGAGGATTGTCTATTGGTCAGCGATCCAAACGGATGGAGCGCTGATTGGGACACCGTGTCCTTGAGTCCGGCCTCATCCGAGGCGCGCCGGGCGGCCGCGCGAGCCTGCAGCATCATGCGAACGGTCCCAACATAGTCCCGGCGAATCCGAAAGACCACCGCGATCCACACGGCTAAGAGCGGCAGGATCAGATAACTCAGCCATCGCACCGAGACGGCCATCGTATCCAGCAACACGATTCCCAGCACGGCGGCAATGCCTTTGCCGAATCGAAACACCACCATGTCAATGAACGGCTTGACCTTATAGCGCACGGACCGGTCAATCGGCAGATAGAGGACTTCCTTCGTGGTTTGCTGAAGCGAATAGTTCAGCGAGCCGTCGTAGAGCTCGGTCGCCGCCGCTAACCAAAAGACCGGCAGGAACACCATGCCGGTCGCACCCGCCAACACCCCGACCGGCAGCATCAGCAAGGCCGCCATCAATCCCCACCGACGGAGAATCCAGCTGGTGAAAAAGAACTGGACAATAAAGGCCGCCACATTCATGCCGCCGAAAAACAGCCCGGTGAAGGTCGTGCGGCTATCCGCATCAACAAACGTCTGCTCGATGAAGGGGTTGAGTTGATAATAGATCAGCGTGGCCACAATTTTATTGAGGGCGACGATCGCCACCAGCAGCAGGAGGTAGCGCGAGCGCAGCAGCAGCTTGGCAAACTCGCCCATGTTGGAGAGATACGTGTCGCGGCGTGACGCGCGCTGATGTGGCGCGTCCTCGCGACGAATCGGCTCCGATTCATACTGCCAGAGCTGCTGCACCACCACCCAACACAACAGGAGAATCCCGGATGATAAGAGCAGCAGGTAGTCCGTGCCGATGAGCTGCGCGCCTGCGGCCGCGATGGAGGAGCCAACGATGCCGCCAAGAATGCCGCCTGAGCCGATGAAGCCAAAGAGCCGCTTGGCCTCTCGGGGATGATAGAGATCGTTGGCCACCAGCCAAAAGAGTGTGACGACCAACACAGAAAAAATTGCCACCCAGATGTAGAACGCGCCGGCGATCCAGGGCACGGGCCAGTGGAGCAGCCTCCAAAACACGATGAGAATGCCGGCGATCACCCAAAACGACCAGCTCACCAGCTTCGGCTTGGCAATGCGATCCACGAGCCGAGCGAAGAGTGCCACGATCGGCCCCATGACGATGGCGCAGACCAGATCCACATACGGCACCATCCGGGCGCCAAGCTCTCCGAGGACGAGCGAGCGACTGACCGGTTTGATCACATAATAGGCGGTAATGATGAGGAAGAAGTACAGGAAGGTTAGAAGAACCTTGCGCCCTTCACCGGGGCGGATCTGCACAAATCGCTTGGAGAGATACCCGAAGGTTCGATGCATGCGTTAGGGTCTGAGGACGATCACCGACGTGAGGCGGCCGGTGGCATTGCCTTCGCGGCGCACCGAAAACCAACGCTCCGGCGCGCACGCGGTGCACTGCCCGCTGTCGAAAATGTGACCAGGACGGACGCCGCCGCGCTGCAGCTGCTCGATGGCGATCCCGACCAAATCGCACCGTCGCCGCCCATCCGTCAGCGTCACAAAGCGCCCGAAGCGCCCCACAAACTCCGGCCCCACCTCATAGCAACAGGCGCGAATCGCCGGCCCAATGGCGACATCAATCCGTCCGGCATCGCTATGAAAGAGGCGGCCCAGCAGGGCGAGCACGCGCAAGGGCAACTGGCAGGCTAAGCCGCGCCATCCCGCGTGGATAATGGCGATGACGCCCCGCCCCGCGTCCGCCAGCAGCAACGGAATGCAGTCCGCCGTCCGGATGAGCAAGGCCTGGCCCGGCACATCGGTCACCAGCGCGTCGCAGCCGGCGATCATCGAGCGGCCGGCCGCGCGGCCGATGACGGCGATGCTGCCGCCATGCACCTGCTCGGCTTCAACGAGATGGAACACTCCGTTGAAATCGCTGAGCATCTGCGTGGGCGTGATGTGGCGACTGGTCACTCCGGCCATCACTCGTGGCGTGCTCCAACGCGCAAATCGCCAGCCGCCGGATGAATCCAGTTCGAAACTTGGCGCGTTACTCGCCACCATAGGCATGTGTTTCATCCGACGGGGCCTCCGCTGGCTCTTTCACGAAGAGCCCGAGGCGCTGCGGGTTGACCGGCTCGCCATGAAGCCGGACTTCCAGATGGACGTGCGGCAAGATCCATCGGTGCCGCGCGTTGCCGCTCTTGCCGACGCGCCCAATAAGCTGCCCCTGGCGCACGCGATCACCTGCCTTCACCTCGATCTGACTCAAATGCGCATAGAGACTGCGCAATGCTCCACGATGCTCGACCCAGACATATTTGCCCAGCCCGCGGCGGGTTCCGGCTTCGACCACCCGGCCGCTGCGAATGGCCCGTACCGGGCTGTCCATTGTTGCCAGTAGGTCGATGCCTTGGTGAAAATGCCTGCCGCTGCGCGGTGCAAGGAATCGGCCGTCGCCTTTGGCATCGTGCCGGATCGTCAACGGAGTGGTCTCAACAGGAGCCGCCACCGGCAGCCAATTGACATAGGGCAGCTCCGTCACGGTAATCGCTGAGAGCCCCATGAGGAGGCTCGCACCCGCTCCCCCGATCGCCCAGCGCAGTGCGTGTCCCTGCATCAGGAAGCCACCTCTTCAGATTGCTGCTCCGGACGATAGACGCAGACTCTGTTCTTGCCACTGGTTTTGGCTTGATACAGTTGTCCGTCAGCCAGCCGAATGAGCTCACGATAATCCAACTCCCGATCCTCGGGAAACCGGCGCACCATAACCCCCACGCTGACTGAAAGATTCAATGGCTTCTGCAGGCCGTGAAACTCCTCCTCGACCGCCTTGCGGATGCGCTCAGCGACCACCAAGGCCCCGGCCGCGCTGCTACTTTGATCGCCATGACCGGTTTCAGGCAAGAGCACGATGAACTCTTCGCCTCCGTAGCGCCCCACCAAATCGATTGCGCGCACTTCTTTGCGAATGAGCTTCGCAATGATCTTCAGCACCGCATCACCCTGGGGGTGGCCCAGCGTATCGTTGACCGCCTTGAAATTATCGATGTCGATCATGAGCAATGACAGCGGCACCTGGAACCGGCTCGAGCGCTCCACCTCCTGCACCAGCCGCTTCATGAAATACTCGCGGTTGTGGGCGCCGGTGAGGCGATCGAGAATCGCCAACTCGCCTTGCACCGCGATCGCCAATCCAAGGGAAAGCTCCGCCCAGACGGCATCATAATAGGCGCGCTGACCTTCGTAACTCTTCACGACATCCGGATGGCAGAACACGATGAGCACCCCTAAGACCGCTTGCTCCACCAGCAGGGGCACGGCGAGCATGGCCGTCGCCCCGCCTAAGTGCGTGGCTTTATCGCGCTTGATGAACGACAAGCCTTGGTCTACGGAGGGAGCGATCCAGGATTTCTGCATCGAGATCACGCGGGCGAATGGCTGCTCGGTGAGTTGAAACTCGTTTTTGACAAACAACGTCTCATCGCAATAGCGGCCCATCTCAAACATCATGGTATCGGTTTCAAACCGCAGCAGCCAGAGGCTCACCACGCTATTGGCCTGCGAGACGCCGGCAAGGCGGCTGGCTGCATCCACGATGCCCTGGACCAGCACCCGCTTGTCGAGCCGTTTCGTCAGGCCTTGCGCCAGCGTGATTAGTTGGTCATATTGACGCTGATGCTGCTCGGTGACGTGGCCCATGGCCCGCTTGGCGGCGGCGGCTTGTCCGAGTTGCTGCTGTTTGAGAAGTGAGAGGCGCGCGCTGAGGAACATCGCCAGCGCCGCACAGCCGCCGATGACCAAGGCCGAGATGAGCAAACTGGCGACCGTGACGACCACAAGGAATTGATCGACGTCCAGGCTGATAGGAAGGTAGGGCTGCAGATCGAGAAACAGGGTGGTCAGACGGTCTGCCCATTCGTAATTCCCCGTCACGTACATCGCGACCATGATCAGCGCAATCGCGAAGAGAAACCAGAGCAATCCCTTCAGGAAGCTCATACTAGTGATTGTACCTGGGAATCAAGGGCTTGCCAACCTTCGCCTGTTTGCGCTAGGATACGCAAGATATGACGGACGCGACCATGGGAGGGGATGATGGCAGTCTCGCAACGATTACAAACGTTCCTCGCTTCGAACCGCATGAAG
>CAYNXT010000024.1:0-8050 GCA_964401235.1 uncultured Planctomycetales bacterium | reverse complement strand
TGAAGTATTCGGTGATGAAGCATCCGGTGGCATACACCGCGCAAGAAATCGCCGCAGCCCAGCACGTCCCCGGCCGCCGCTTGGCCAAGTCAGTGCTTGTCCTCACCGATCGCGGTCCGGTCTTGGCCGTGCTGCCCGCCGTCCAACTCATCGATCTCAAGAAGCTTAAAACCTTCCTCAAGACCAAAACCCTGACGATTGGAAAAGAAGCGGACATCAAGGCCCGTTTTCCGGATGTCGAGGTGGGTGCGATGTCGCCGTTTGGGAATTTATACGAGGTGCCGGTCGCCGTCGATCGCGGGCTGGCCGAATCAGGCGAGATCGTGTTTAACGCGGGCTCGCACACCGAGACGATCAAGATGCGCTACGCAGATTTTGCCACACTGGTCAAACCGAAGGCGGGATCGTTCGGGCTGGTACGGGCGTCAACACCCAAAATCACCCGCCGCCGGCGCTAGCGTGCGAGGTGCTCGGTCGCGTTGACCCACAGGACGTGAGGCGCGCTGCCATTGAGCTCAATCGCGGTCACACTCGCATTATCGACCCGCACCCCTCGCAGCACCACATCGTATTCCGCATCTAAGAAGTCCGCCAGCAGGGCGGCAATCACGCCGCCGTGCGAGACCACGACGTATTCGCCTTCCGGTGGATTCCCCACCAAGCGCTGCCACACACCGCGCACCCGAGCGCGGAATCCCTCTACCGATTCGGCATGAGGAATCGTCACGCCTGAGGGCCGTTGCTTCCATTGCCGGTAGGCACCGTCAAACTGAGCGTCGATCTCTTCCGGGGTCAAGCCTTCCCACGCGCCCAGATGCATCTCTGCCAAGTCCCGCTCGACGACGAATGAAGGCGTATGGCCGTTCCCTGCCTGCCCGCCCCGAACGCGATGTGGCAGGCGGGTGACGATGGCGTGCGCGGTCTGCCGGCTGCGCTGAAGCGGACTAGTCCACACCCCTTGGACATGGCGCGCGGCAAACCATTGAGCAACCTCTCGAGCCTGGGTTTCTCCCAGAGCGCTCAGCGGCATATCGGAATGGCCCTGCAGGCGGTTCTCGCTGTTCCAGAGGGTTTGGGCGTGGCGGACCAGATAATATCGCGTCATTTAGAGGCCGTAACTGGAGGCCACTTGGTTCAGCACGTCGTCGGCGACGAAGATGGGCGCGTCGGCCCGCAACGCCAAGGCGATGCTGTCCGAGGGGCGGGCATCTACTTCGTGCGAGGTGCCGTCCTTGCTTTGAAGGACCAGCGTAGCGAAAAAGGTATTGAACTCCAGCTTCGTGATGATGATGCGGGAGAGGGTGGCCCCCAGCTGAGCAATCGTGTTTTTCAGCAGATCGTGGGTGAGCGGCCGCGGCGGCTGGATGCCGCTGATTTTCATTTTGATCGCGGTCACTTCCGAGATGCCGATGATGATGGGCAGAATCCGGTTGCCGGCGCGTTCTTTGAGCACAATCACCTGCTCTCCGCGCCGCTCATCGATGCGGATTTTATTCACTTCCATTTGTATGAGGCCGTTCTTTGACGGCGAAGCCGATTCGCTCATTTATCTCAATGCTATCATGCTCGCTTCGGGAGTGTCAATCCCGCCTCCGTCGTGCAGAAAGACGTTGACGACGAGGTCAAACCGTTCATAATGGCAGCAGAAGGAGGATCGACGGCATGGCTCGACGCTCTCACGATATCATCCTGGCACTTGGCATCTTGTTTGGGGTCGGGATCGCGCCACCGGCTCTTGCAGAGGAGCCGGCGAGGGTGTGTCCCGTCTGCGCGGCGGCAAACGACTCCTCGGCCAACTATCCGACGAAAGCCGGCTCCACATTCGTGCGCGGGGCGACCAACACCCTCTTAGGATGGACCGAGCTGATCAAACAACCCGCCCGGGAAGCCAAAGCCGGCGGCAGCGTCTTTACCGGCATAGCCAAGGGACTCGGCCAGGGCCTGCAACGCACCGCCGGGGGCATCGCGGAAGTGCTGACGTTCTGGACGCCGAAGATGAACAACGAGTACTTGCAGTTTACGAAGAACTGTCCGGTCTGTGCCGGCAAAACCGCTGCATCCACCCGGTGATTTTTTCTTGACAGGCATCCGGCGCGCGTAGTACTCTCCTTTCACAATTGAAAGTTCAATGGGCCGCAGGGAAGCCCGTGCGAATCGGGCGCGGACCCGCCGCTGTCACCTCAAGTTCGTGCCTTTGCAGAGGCCACTGTTCCGCCGCGTTGGTGGGATGGGAAGGCGCAAAGGATGTGAGGGAGCCAGAAGACCTGCCCGTTGAACCGTCCCGCTGAGTGCGTGGACAGGTGACAATCACTTCGTGGAGTGAGTGGTGAAACATTGCAGGGTTTCATGGGCCGTGTGCATCGATGTCAATGCGCGCGGTTTTTTGTCGACCACCTGCTGGCGATGGACTCTGCTGCTATGGGTCGCCATGCCGTGGGCTGCGCAGGCGGCCCAACTGCAACTACTCGAGGAAGGTTTCACCGCCAGCGCCTACTCGCAGAACTGTTCCGGCGGCATGGATTTCGTACCGGGCGGCGACCTTGCCTGCTCCGACGGCACACGCGTGGTCGTGTTTGACAGCAATGGCGACGGGACCCCTCAGACCCCACGCGCGCTGTTCCAATTTCCTACAGGAACCGTGTTCGGCTCCTTCGTGAAGACATCGCCTTCGGGGAAAATCCTCTTGATTGGAGAAAGTTCTGCCGGACAGATTTACGAAGTGGAGATCGCCACGGGCGTCAAGAACACGATCGCGACGCTCCCGTTGAATTTCGGTGCCGCATTTCTCTCTAACGAAGAGGTCATCCTCAGCGCCAGTCCTACGGGGAACGCGACAACGCTGTACCGCCTTCACCTGCCGACCCGAATGCTGCAGGCAATTGCCGAACTGAGCGGACCATCCGGGCCTGTCACTCTGGATGATGCGAAAAACTTGTACTACATCCGGAGCACCTTCGAATTCCCCGCCCCTCCAGCCAGTCACGCGCTCCTTCTCTTCTCGTCTGCGAAGCTCGTCGCCGCCTTGCGAAATAACCAGCTCCTCGGGGAATCGGATGCCACAGTGCTCGCGACCCTGGACTCAGGTTTCGGCCTCCTCCTGAACTCGTTCGGTGATGGATTTGTTTCAGATCTCACCGGAAGCATCCGACGAGTAACCCCGGCTGGTGCCACGAGCCTCTTCGCCCAAGTGACTGGTGGGTTTGGGCTGGTGACAACGGCCGCGTTCGATCAGACGCATCGTCCATTTCAACCCTACGAACCGAGCGGCTCCCGAGCGGCATTCATGCTCGATGACTTTTCTCAAACGCAGCAGGTCGTGATCGTTGAACCTCAGCGTGACGATCCATTCGGTGATGCCGTCATCAACTATGCCCCCGGACCGGGACAATTCGTGAACAATCCGAACTTCAACAACCCTCAACGGGCACTCGGCGCTCCCCTAGGTGGCGGCACGGTCAGCGGCAATATGAGCTCCGTGGTCACGCTTGGAGACGGCGGCACCCTCACCCTCAAGACCTTCGCCCCGATCGTCGATGATCCGCGCAATCGGTATGGTCTGGATCTCATCGCGTTCGGGAATGCCTTTCTGGCCAATAACAACCCTCTGATTCGCTGGGCTGAACCGGCTTTCATGGAGGTGAGTCAGGATCTCAACCACAACGGACTGCCTGATGACGCCTGGCTCCTGATCCTCCCCGATCCCCTCCCTTCGGTCTTGAGTCAGATGGGCCCTGTCCAATATCGCACACTTGCGTTACGCCACTATGCCGATGCGACCCCTACGCTGCAACTCGGCGATATGAATGGCGATAATGATACGAATGATCCTGGAGACCAGCCCACCATCAGCCCTGCCCTGTTCTATACGATACCCGACCGCGCCCCAAGCATCGGTGATGCGTCGAGTTTTGCTATTGATCAAGGATCTGGGGGCGGTGATGGGTTTGATTTGCGAGAGGCCGTCGTCCAAACCGCGCCTGGCGTTCCCTGGCGGGATTCCACCGGCCAAGTTCGACGACTCTATCTCGATCGGGTCAATTTTGTCCGGCTCACCGATGCCGTAGTCGGCGATGCCATGGCCCCCACCGGAGAGGTCTCCGCTGAAATCGACGCCATTGCGGATACCCGCGCTCAACTCCAGGGCCGACAGATCCATGTGGACGCGGGGTTCGTTGGGTCTGGGAATGGCTCCCCTGCTGCTCCGTACCGAGACCTTCACACCGCAATGAGTCAAGCCGTTTCCGGGGATGAAGTTGTGGTACGCGCTGGCGTGTATCGGCTCACTCAACCCCTCATCGTGACACCGGGCGTCAGCTTAGTGGGAAGCGCTGGACTCTGGACCCCCAACGTCTCAGAAGATGATACGGTCATCGATGCGAGTACTATCCAGTACGCTCCAGGGGAGGTCGAGGCGGCTCTCGTCGCCCGATCATCGCCTACTGCCACTCCCATCGAGGGACAGATTGCCGGATTCCATATGAGCTCGTGTCGCACAGGTCTTCTGGTAGAGGGACGCGCGCTCACTATCCAAGAGAACATGCTAACCGACTGCTTCATCGGCATGGACATCCGCAACGGACCGGGGACCATCGTGGTCCGACGAAATATCATCGGCCATCAACAGCAGGGACAACCAGAAACCGGCCTTCGATGCGAAGCACGAACCATTGCCCTCATTCATAATGTCTTCGCGCACCATGACCAGGAAGCCGTTCTCACCGACTACGGGTGTCAGGTGTATCTGCGAGACAACATTTTCTTTGCGAACCGCCGGCCGATTCGCCAGATCGGCGACAAGTCGTTCTTCGGACATTTCAACGTGTTCTTCGCTCACACTGCTCCCCCTCCCCCTTTACACGGCATCATGGAGCAGGAGATCCTTCAGGACCCAGCCTTCGCATTTCCTGAAACCGGCGACTACCGCTTGCGTGTCAGTTCCGCTGTCCGCGGCCAGGGAATGGGGGGAGCGGATCCCGGCGTCTATGAGGGCTCGCTGTTTATCCCATTCAGTGTCGTGCTGGATACCCTGCCTCCTGCTCCCCCGACAGGCTTGACGGGCCAACGATCTGGAAATGTTGTGACGATGACCTGGATCAGCAGCGTGGAGCAAGATGCGGCCGGGTACCGTCTCTATCGGTCTGAAACCCTCGACGAAGACTTCGGCGCAATCGGTGGAGTGATCCCCAGCGATACGACAACATATCTAGACTCCGGGAGAGATCCGGGCAAGACGTTCTACTACGCGATCACGACCATCGATCGGTCCGGCAACGAATCGGTGCGCTCCGTTCCGATTGCCGTGGGTCCTACAGCCCCCTTTATCCTTTCGCTGGATGTTTCGCCGCTCATCAACGTGCAACCTGCGCACCTGAGCGGGGCTGTGTCAGCCAAGATGATCCTCGACTATCTCGGATCCGGGCAGTCAGTATCGACCCTACAGGCGGCTGGCGTGGCGGCCAATAGCTCCGAGCACGCCGGTGCATTATTCCTTGATCCGCAGGGATTGCGAGGGGTCCTGAATCGATTCCATCCGCCGAAGTACAATTTTGAGGCCCTTTCCCAAGTGACCGCAGAGCAGCTTCTCCGTGATATCAGCTATTGGGTGAGTTTTTCAGTCCAGGGGGCCACGCCTACCCATGTGCCAGGGGTCTTTCCGGCATTTGGCGACTATCAGCATTGGATGTTGGTCACGGGAATCGCAACCAGCGAGAACCCACAACAGAGTCGCGAGTATTCGGTGCTAGGGATGTGGCTGCACGATCCGAATAGACAAGGCATCGGTGCTCGGTCGTTTAAGACGGCGGAGGAGCTGAAGCAAACCTACCTGCTCCCCGTCAAACATCAGGACCGCTACCAGGGTCGTTACGTCAGTATTCTGGAACCGCCGGCACGTGATGCGATTGTGCACCTGGCTCGGTGCAAGACCCGGCTCTGTCATTTCGACATCCGGCCAACGCTCACTCATGATGCGATAGACGCCACACAGCTTCCATCTGATCAACGACGGATGGTCCAGCGCGCCGCACTGGCTGCGTTGCGCGAAGAGCTGGGAGTGCATGACAAGCGCGTCCAGCAGTTATGTGAGACTCTCAAGGCCCACACGCCTCTGGTCATCCACGATGCGCAAGAGCCCTATTACCTCGTTCCGTTCGGGAATGGCCGGCACGCGCAAGCTGCGGTCATTTTATCGGCCCAAGACGGACGTTTCAAAGAGGCTTCATGGTCAGAAACCGCACAACCGTACCTGCCTATTTCGCGTCGAGAGGCGGTCGCCGCGGTGAAAGCACGGCTCCAGCAATCGGGGTATCTTCGTACGGCCCGATCTGGCCATCAATGGCGGGCGCGCAATATTGAGGTCCGACTTGTTCACCGACCGGGAACCAGTCCTTACCATCCCACGTGGAATGTGCGCGTGTTTGGGATGTTATTTCGCGTGGACCAGCAGGGCACGGTAAGAGGTCCGCTCAGAAGACCGTCGAGGTCTCGACGATGAGAGTCGAACACTAAACTTCATGTGGCGCGTGATCTTGCTCATCGGCGGATTTATGATGATCGTCGCACTGTTTGGATTAGCGAACGCTCCTGACCCACAACCTCCGGTATCCACGTCCGCGCTCCAAGCTCCCGTGCTCCGAGCTCCACTGGAGAGATCTCGTCCACGCCCCATCCATGAATCAACCGATTCCCCCCCTCCCGCACCATCTCCCCAACCAGGCTCGGTTACGATTCAACAGCTCACAATGTCCGTGCCGTCTTCAGATATTCCGCCAT
This sequence comes from uncultured Planctomycetales bacterium, assembly GCA_964401235.1. Taxonomy (GTDB): domain Bacteria; phylum Omnitrophota; class Gorgyraeia; order Aquiviventales; family Aquiviventaceae; genus CAYNXT01. The sequence goes on along the minus strand of CAYNXT010000024.1, from coordinate 1,279 downwards.
CTCCACCGATCGATGAACCATCAGCTCCGTCTCGAGAAGTCCGACCGCCTCCCCGTTCACCAAGGGGTCGTTCTTCCTCAGCGTTGACTCTTCAGACCACGCGGCTTACACCAGGAGTTGCGGGAAAACCCTACCGCGCGTTTCTGCGCGCCCGTGGAGGACAAGCCCCCTATCGTTGGACGCTCGTAAGCGGTGCCCTCCCCCTTGGGCTCACCCTCAATGTGACGCACGGTGTCATCGAAGGAACTCCCGAACATCCGACAGCGGCATCGATCGTGCTGCACGTCACCGATGCGGCAAACGAAACGACCTCAGTCCAATTGACGCTGACGGTGCTCGAACAACCACTCCCAACCGTGCTAGTTCAGGAACAGTCGACCCCACTGACCCTGTCGATCACGACTCTCCCCGACGGCCATGTGGGAGTTGCTTACTTCGCACAGCTGCTGGCGCAAGGAGGGAGTCCTCCCTACCATTGGACGTTGACCACCGGAGCGCTTCCGGCCGGATTGCAGCTCGATGAGGAGTTGGGTGTGATTGCGGGCATCCCACTCCAAGAGGAAACTGCTTCCCTGCAGCTGATCGTACGCGACAGGCGGGGGGCAACCCAATCGCTGACCGGAGCGATCGTGATTCAGACCAGTCCGTTGTTTTTGACCATCGGCGCGCTAGAGCCGGGGATGGTTGGAGCCCTGTATGCTCAGCCGCTTCAGGCGCAAGGCGGCCAGCCACCGTATCAATGGTCTTTGGTCGCTGGAGCGCTGCCAGAAGGGCTCAGCATCAATCAGGTGGGTCGAATTGAAGGGTTGCCGATCCAGGCGTACAGCGGAACGATTCGGATTGCCGTCACGGATCAAGAGGGCAATCTGGATTCGGCAGAGTTTCCACTTGCCATTCAGGCTACCGCGCTGGAAGTCAGCACGAGCGAGTTGCCGAGTGGGGGTGTCGGTCTTCCCTACTATGCCCAGCTCGCGGCTCAGGGAGGCACGCCCCCCTATCGCTGGCTCGTGAGAAGCGATCCGTTACTGGAGGATCTGCGCGTTGATGGGCAAGGAACACTGGTTGGTTCACCACTCAGCGCTGGGTCACGCACGCTCCATCTCACCGTCCTGGACACCGCCCAGCGAAGCGCACATGCCCAGCTCATGCTTCAGATAACCGGCTCCCCGCTGCATATCGCTACCACATCGCTCCTTGAAAACCCGGTGGGTCAACCTTACTACCAGGAGCTCCTCGCAGAGGGTGGCCAACCGCCCTATACCTGGCAGCTTCTCACTGG
>CAYNXT010000023.1:0-15895 GCA_964401235.1 uncultured Planctomycetales bacterium | reverse complement strand
TAGCGATGCACGCTTTGGCCTCATCGGCGGCACCGTCATCGGCGATGCGACGCTGATTCGCTTTTACGTGTTGCACTGCATCGCCGTGCCATTTCTCTTTACCATCTTTCTCTGCGTGCATCTGTGGCGCGTGCGCAAAGACTCCTTTTCCAAGCAAACCGGCGAGAAGGTCGATGTCTGGCCGCACCTGGTCTCGCGGGAGTTCTTGGCCGCGCTGCTCATCACGGTGATTCTCTTTGTCTGGTCAATTCTGATGAACGCGCCGCTGGAAGCCGAAGCGAACCTGAACGTGACCCCAAATCCCTCTAAGGCACCCTGGTACTTCCTGGGACTTCAGGAGCTGCTGGTCTACTTTGATCCGTGGATTGCCGGGGTGGTATTGCCCACGCTGATCATCATCGGGCTCATGGCGATTCCGTATGTAGACCCAAATACCAAAGGGATCGGCTACTGGCCAAAGATGACACGAACACGGCTGGGCCCCTTGCCGATGTGGTATCCGACAGAGCGGCCATTTGCTGTCTCCGTGTTCATGCTCGGGGTCCTGATGTGGTTTGTGCTGATTTTTATCGGCACCTATTGCCGCGGACCTAACTGGGAATGGTACTGGCCCTGGGAGCCCTGGAGCCATCGCCGCATCAGCAAGATGACGCTGAAGAATCTCCCCAATGTCTGGGGGAGTCTCCTGGTGATGGGCTACTTTCTGTTGGGCTCGCCGATTCCACAACAGGTCAAAGCGTTTCTCTCAGCTAAAGCGGGTCCTAAGGCGCCGGCGCGGTTATCGGCGGCGTTCCACCTGGGCTTAGGAATGCTCTTATCGGTCGCCCTCTTTGTTCCACTGCTCATTGCACCCGATCTAGACTACCCGATTCGCAGCCGCGACACCACGTTGTTTGAAGCGCTGGGACGCTCCCGCAACGCTCCAGTAGTGTCCACGATGTATCAGTTGGTCCAGCAATACGGACCGATGGTGGGATATGGCGTCATTGCGCTGCTGATTGGATTTGTGGGTCTGTCCCTCGGAGGCATCGGGATCGTCTTCGGAAAGCTCAAGGACCGCTTATATGAGCAGCTTGGTCCGATCAAATACGCCATCGTCATGGGGCTGTTTCTCATGATGATCGGCGTGCCGGCGAAGATCGTCTTACGACTGTTGTTCGGAGTGAAATATCTTATCAGTGTGCCGATGTTCAATCTCAATATCTGATGAAGCGCATTCTCTTTCTTGTTTTTTCGGGATTGCTGGCGCTGTTGTTTGTCATGACCATGTGGCAGGATACGAATCGAGAGTGGACTCATTATCAGCGACGATTTCTGAAGACGCTGGCTAAGGATGAGCGCCGCAATGTGCCGACCGGCATCCAGCAACTCTTGGTCGCGTCCCTCGACCGTGTAGATCGGTGTACCACCTGCCATGTGGCGATCGATAAGCCGCAACTCGCCCTGGCTGAAGAGCCGTTTACCGCTCATCCAGGGAAGTTTCTCCAGTGGCATCCGGTGGAAAAATTTGGTTGCACCGTCTGCCATGGTGGTCAGGGGCTGGCCACTGAGGTCAAGGCGGCGCACGGTGATGTATCGCATTGGGAAGAGCCGTTACTGCGCGGCTCGCTTGTTCAGGCCTCGTGCCGACAATGCCACGGTGATTTTCAGCACAATCCGAAGATTGCCGAACAGACGTTTGTGCTCGGCAAGGGACGCGAGCTCTTCAAGGCCAAAGGCTGCTACGGTTGCCATGCGATCAAGGAGTTTGGACAAACCGTCTCGCAAGATCTCACCGAGGTTGGCTCTAAATCGTACCTCTTGATTGAAGCCGACTTTGAAATGATGCCCGAGCCGCATGATCGCATCCATTGGCTTAAGGCGAAGCTGACCAATCCCCGCGACCTCAACCCTGGGGTGCGTGCTGAGGCCCTCCCTCCCGGAGAAGAGGAGGTCTTCCCGAGTGCGATGCCGCATTTTGGCTTAGCCCCGGATGAGGTCGAAGCCCTGAGCGTCTATCTGCTCAGCCTGACCGCAAACGATTTTCCAGCCTCCTATGTGACGCCGGAGCCGTCGGCACCCACGCCCACCTTTGCCTCCGCTATCGAGCGGGGTCAAGCGGTCTTTGAGAAATATGGCTGTGCTGCCTGCCATGGTATTGGGGGTGTGGGTGGCCGGAAGAACTGGAACGCCGGGCTCGGAAGCGAAGCCCCACCGCTGCTCTACGTGAAGGCCTACTATGAGCATGATCTTGAGCATTTGAAAGAGCTGATTCGGCACGGCCGCCAGCCGGTGCCGCGCACCGATCCAAGCCGGCCATTCCCCTCACTGTACATGCCGCCATGGAAGGAGCGAATTTCCGAAGAAGACCTCGACGCGCTGGTCGCCTATCTCTTGTCACTCTCCGAACGGCTCCCACAGCCTGCAACCGTCCCCAACTCAACCCCCCAAGAACAGCCCAGCGCCAGCTAAGAGGGTATAATGCCTCTATGAAAGAGCGCGTGCTTGTTGCCATGAGCGGCGGAGTGGATAGTTCCGTCGCCGCCGCCTTATTAGTTGAACAGGGCTACGAGGTCGCAGGGGTCACCTTGCAGCTCTGGGGCAAAGACGTCTGTGTCTCAAGCGGCACGCGGCTGTGCTGTTCGGTACGGGACGCGCTTGATGCGAAGGCGGTGGCGAAGCGGCTGGGCATTGCGCATGAGACACTCGAGCTCGTCGAGACGTTTCGAACCAATGTCATCGATTATTTCGTCGAGAGCTACCGGGAGGGGCTGACGCCCAACCCCTGCATCGCCTGCAACGATCATGTGAAGTTCGGCTCGCTCGTGGAGCATGCCAAATCTCGCGGAGCCTCTCACGTTGCCACAGGACACTATGCGCGACTGGACTATGACCCCTGTGTGGAGCGACATCAGCTCCGTCGTGCGCTGGATGAATCCAAAGACCAATCGTATGTGCTGTTTAATTTAACGCAAGAGCAGTTGGCCCATTCGCGGTTTCCGCTTGGTGAGCTCACGAAGCCTCAGGTGCGCGAGCTTGCGCGCGCGCTCGGGTTTGAGACTGCGGAGAAGCCAGACAGTCAGGATGTGTGCTTTGTGCGCGACCGAAACAAGGACGGATTTCTCAGACGCCAACTGGGCGTCGGTGATGAGCCCGGCCCGATTACCGATACCGCAGGGCAACAGTTGGGATCCCATCAGGGGTTGCTGGGATATACGATCGGACAACGAGAAGGATTAGGGCTGGCTATCGGCAAACCGCTCTACGTGGTGGCGCTGGATCAGCCAAATAACCGGCTCATCGTTGGCTCAAAAGAGGAGCTCATGGCGAGCGCCTTGACGGCGGAGCGGGTCAATTGGGTGTCGATTGCGACGCCTTGCCACCCCTTACGCGCGCAGGTCAAAATTCGCTCGCGCCACACGGCGGCTGCCGCAACCCTCACGCCGGTATCAGCTGAGATGGTGCGCGTCGAATTTGATGAGCCGCAGCAAGCGATTGCCCCGGGGCAGGCCGCAGTCTTTTATGATGAGGATCTGGTGCTCGGGGGCGGATGGATCGCACGATGAGCGAGCAACGGTTAGCGTATAGCGTAGAGCGTATAGCGGATAGCATTAAAGAACCACTTGCAAAAAAACTAGAATATGTCAAAAGAGCCCTCGCTGGTTTCCAACGGGTCATTGTGGCGTTTTCGGGGGGAGTGGATTCGACGCTGCTGGCCAAACTGGCGCGCGAGGTGCTCGGGAAAGATCGCGCGCTTGCGGTGACGGCCGATTCAGCCTCGCTGGCTCGCGAAGATCTTGAAGAGGCCCGGCGGCTTGCCCAGCAGCTTGATCTACAGTATGAGGTGATTCGAACGGGTGAGCTGGAGAACCCTGCGTACCAAGCCAATGCACCGGATCGCTGCTACTTCTGCAAGCATGAGCTCTTTGACATGCTGGCTGCGCTCGCCAAGGATCGGCAAATCCCGTTCATCCTCTATGGAGCCATTGGCGATGATCGGCTCACAGAGCGGCCAGGCCAGCGCGCAGCGATGGAGCGCGGGGTGCGAGCCCCGCTGCAAGAAGCCGGGCTCACCAAGCCTGAGGTGCGAGAGCTTGCGAAGCAGCTAGGACTTTCTAATTGGAACCGTCCGCAAAATGCGTGTTTATCCTCCCGCATTCCTCATGGACAAGAAGTCAATGAGGCAAAACTGCACCAGATCGAGCAGGCGGAATCACTGCTGCGCGCAAAGGGATTTCGTCAGGTGCGCGTGCGCCATCTCGGCGCTCATGCCCGGATTGAAGTTGGGCCGGATGAGGTCGCTCGGTTTCAGGATACGGTCTTATCGTGCGACGTCGCCCAGCAGTTTGAGCTGCTCGGTTTTGAAACGGTGGGAATTGATCGGTCCGGCTACCGCTCCGGCGGCGCCAATAAAACGACGGAAGATGAAGTTCAGTTGAAAGTGGAAAGCGCAAAGTGGAAAGCAAAAGCAGAGACCTGACCTTCAACTTTTCACTTTCAACTTTCCACTGGTTTTGGGCGGCGTAGCTCAGGTGGTAGAGCAGGGGAATCATAATCCCAAGGTCGCAGGTTCGACTCCTGCCGCCGCCAGCTCTCTCTTAAATAAAAAAATTTTCCCAGCACTTAACTTCCTGAAGACCCTGTTATCATAACTGCTTGTAATACAATAGGTTAGTAAGTTTAACTGCCTCAACAAACCCTCCCAGAATTGAAAATCCTACACGGCCTTCCTTGGTTTTACTCAATATCACATATGCAGAACACCTCTGCAGCCCTCCCGCTATGATATAATTACGGATGAAGGAGGAGTCTTGATGGCACAGATTGATCAGATTGGCATTCGGGCAGAGATCTTTCGCGAAGGGGACCAGTACGTGGCGATCTGTCCCGCACTGAATGTTTCAAGCTTCGGAGAAACCCGCGAAGAGGCACTCCACAGCCTCCAGGAAGCGGTGAGCCTCTTTCTCGAAGAGTGCCAGCGAATGGGAACGCTAAGGCAAGTTCTCGAAGAAGCAGGGTTTTCCCACACCACGACTCCCACTCACCAGTGGCTACCGCCCACGCCTGTTGGGATTGAACAACTGCGCCTCTCCGTGGCGCATGCCTGAACCACGAAAACTCGTCCCCGTCAATTACCGCATCTTGATCAGACTCTTTGAACGCGAAGGGTTCACGGTCTCCCGCCAGAAAGGTGATCACATTAGCATGACCAAGCCGGGTGTGCTGCGTCCGTTGGTCATTAAAACCAGTCCGCACAACGTGCCGGTCGCACATATCCGAACCAACATGACCACGGCAGGGATGAGCCGGGAACGTTTCTTCGAACTACTGGATCAAGTCAGTTGAACATGCTCCAAACTCTCGGGCTCATTGGGGCGATTGTGCTGCCGTTTTGGAATATTCCGCTGATCATCAAGATCGGGCGGCGGCGTTCCTCCAAAGACATCAGCCTCGCGTGGACATTAGGCGTGTTTGTGTGCCTGCTGCTGATGCTCCCGGCAGCTCTGCACTCAGCCGACCTCATCTTTAAGACCTTCTCCATCCTGAACATCTTTCTGTTCGGGGCCGTCGTCGTGCAAGTCCTCCGCTACCGTTAAGTTTTTCCTCAACGCACATCCCCGCGTCACCCACCAGGAATATAACGACGCGCCCTCGTCCAACTCGTTCGCTCAGATGCGGGTTCCGGGCGCCCTCGGTCACGGCCCGGCCGGTCGGATCACCATCGCGCTCCGACACTTCCTCGCCGCCAGCGGCTCGGTCGCCAAACTCCCCCGCCGGTGTTGCTTCGCTCCGCGAAGCGGCGAGGTCAGACATGGCGGCCGTGGGCTAACAGCCTGGCCGCGCCCTGCGGGCTGAACCCGCATAGTTCGCTCACGAGTGGCCGCGGGCGCGTTTTTTTCTTCTAGGCCTTGACGCCACTGATGGGGATTAGGTAGGCTTAAAGTAACTTAACGGCGGACAGAGAAGTTGGTCGTTTGACATTCTCGACAAGGGCAAACCCCGCGTAAGCGGGGGACGCAAAACCACGAGCCCTCAGAGCAGTGAAAAGTGTGAAGTTGAAAGTGAGTCACTGTACACTTTGAACTTTACACTGCCTTGAGGGTAGCCGGGTTACCGAAAGAATGAATAACACAAGACAGTCACAGCAGGACGCGGAACTCCCGTGTGAGGCGGGAGTGCCGCGTTTTCTTTTTGACCGATGACACTGACGGAGTTCTTCCTGGGCCTCATCGCGCTGTGCTTGCTGATCATGACCATCGTGCTGGTGAGTATGGTGCGCGATGTCCGAGGCACCCTCAAACGAGCCAACGCGCTGCTCAGAAGCTGGGACCGCACCGTGGTGCGCAGCCAGCGGGTGATGCACAGGGTAGAAGCTATTGTGCTGAGGGCCTGTGATGCGGCATCCGATGTGCTTGAATCGGCCACATCCTGGGGACATCGGGCACGGAGCTATTTCGTGAAACAGTTTGGGAACGGGGCGAGGTCGGAACCTCGCCGGCATGTGAAACGGGTGTAGACAGAGGAGGGATGGAATGGTACGAGAGCAACGGCGAAGACCTGGGATCTTCAAGACGCTGGGCGTCTTCACCTTGGGTGCCGCGGCTGGGAGTATTGTCGCACTCCTGTACGCGCCGGCTTCGGGCAAAGTCACACGACGGCGCCTGACGCTACAAGCGCGAGCGTTACGGCAGCGTGCGGCCAAAGAACTGAACCGCACTCAGCGAGCGCTCGCTCGGCGAGCCGGGGATTTGCGGGACGCAACGACCCAGCGGTTGACACATGCCCGCGAGTGGGTCGTCGACCACGTGACCAACGGACACGGTCGGCAGACGAACCGCCGACGCATCGCTCGTCACGCATAAAGATCCCGCCATCGGCGGGTGGTCTTGGGGACGTTTCTTGCACAAAGAAACGTCCCCATTTGTTTTTTCTGCTATCATAAATAAAACGAGGAGCTCATGAAACGGACGATTGAATTGAAGCATGTCGGACCCAAAGCGCATGTGCGCCGGCTCTTGGAGGAGTTGATCGATCGGTTGGAGGAGCGGCTCGGTCATTTCGACCCAGAAGCGGTATTCCTGCACGTCGTGTTTGAAGAGAACGGATCGCATAAGCTCCATCGGGTCTCGTTGAGCTGTCATATTCCGCGGCAGATGGTGGCTGCGCATGAGGAGCATCGTGATGCCGGCCTCGCCATTCGGAAAGCATTTAAAGACATGGAACGGCAGCTTGAAAAACGCAAAGCCTTCATCCGTCATGAGCCCCAGCGCCGGCGCGCGCGCCATGCGCGAGTGGCTCTCGGGCTGGCTCTCGGGGTGAGCGTCGTGTTCACGACAAGCGCATTGAGAGCGGAGGAGCCTTCTCGCACCAGTCCGAGTCCTCAAGCCATGGATGCGTTGCGACTCATCGAGTCGAAGGACGCTTATCAGCGCCAACTTGGGTTTCTGCGGCTTGAAGCGCTTCGTGAACTCACGGCCGTGGATGCCATCGAACCCTATGCAAGTCACCGAGATCCGGAGCTGCGCGCGCAAGGTCTTCGAGCGCTTGCGGCCATTCAGGGGCCCATCGCTGTTCCACGCTTGCTAAAGGCACTCAAAACCGACAAGCATTTCCGAGTCCGTTTAGCGGCTCTGTTAGGGCTTGAGCCGCATCAACACACCGATCCAGAGATTCTGCCCGCGTTGTTGAGAGCGTTACGCGATCGCCGCACAGAAGTACGCATGGCAGCAGTTGATATTGTCAGTCGTATCGATGATCCTCGCGCTCGCGAAGCCATCCAGGCCCGCATGAAGCGTGAGCGTCGGCGAGACGTGCGTCGCGTCCTCAAGCCGGCCGTGGAGCGTCTTCAAGAAGGACCCTAGTCATGGATTCGCTTCTTCAGCAGGTGCGAGCAACCATTGCCGCGCATCGCCTCCTGCCGGCGGGCAGCCGAGTGTTGGTTGGAGTCTCTGGCGGCGTTGACTCTGTCGCGCTGCTCCATCTACTTACTCAGCTCGCTCCTCCTCAGCGTCTGACACTTCGCGTTGCGCACCTGGATCATGGCCTGCGTCCTGCATCAGCGGAGGATGCGCAGTTTGTCGAATCGCTCGGCCACCAATGGAAGGTGCCGGTCACCGTGGAACGGCAAGATGTGGGGGCGATTTCTCGTGAGCAAGGCTGGTCGCTGGAAGAGGGCGCACGCCGCGTGCGCTACGCGTTTTTTGCTAACACTGCTACACGCTATAGCGCCAGTCATGTTGCGCTGGCCCACACTGCGGATGATCAAGCAGAAACGGTGCTCATGCGCATGATGCGTGGAACCGGCCTGATGGGCCTTGGCGCTATGGCATTCTCGCGCCCTCTGGATCACCCTCCTTCGCCGAATATGGCTTCGGAGCGGCTCCGCTTGCGGATCGTGCGGCCGCTGCTTGAGGTATGGCGTCGAGACATTCAAGGCTATGCCCAGCGAATGCGGCTCACGTCTCGAGAAGACGCCACCAATGAAGACCGCCAATTCATGCGCAACCGTATCCGCCATGAGCTCTTGCCGATGCTCGAGCGGGAGTATAACCCGAATATGAAGGGGTTGCTCACGCAGCTGGCTGAGCAGAGCCAGTGGGATTACGCCTATCTGCAGCACGCGGCTGATCGGCATTGGAAACGGATTGCGAAGACCCCTGGAGCGAACCGAATCCTCTTGGCAGTCCGACTATTTCTCCGGCAGCCTCAGGCGCTTCAGCGCCAGCTGTTGCGTCGTGCGATCGCGCGGCTGCGCGGGGATGTCACACGATTTGAGTTTCGGCATTGGCTTGAAGCGGAGCGGCTATTCCGCGAGCGGCCTGTGGGCACCGTATTGGATTTGCCCGGCGGCGTCCGTCTGAGCCGCGAGACGCACCATGTTGTCGCGGAACTGGTGGAGCCCCACGGGCAGCCCGCCCCGGTCGGGCCGGGGAGCCCGTGGCACCGGCAATCCCGTCCCGGTGGGGGCGACATCCTGCCCCCCATTGGCTGCTGCACCACCGTGTCAATGGCAGGGTCGAAACTTGCTCCACGTCGTCTTTGGCGGTATACTAAACGTTTCTTATGATCCCACCCCCTGCGTCAGCCCCGTCGTACGGGGCTGCGAAGCCGAAGCAGGGAGTAGCATAAGGTTGTTCAAATGTTAAATCGGTATTGTCAGTTGTCAACTTGTGGCTTCGCCACGGCGGCAGCGCGCATTGATATGATCGTGAGCCGCCGTGAGGCGCAGGGGGTGGGATGAGTACACTACGCCCGGCACCTCCTCAGCGTTCTCGCTGGATGCTGTATCTGATCATCGGGTTGGGGACGATCGTCCTCATGCGCGCGCTCTCTCATTATGCCGGCCAGTTCTATCGGCCAATGGCCTATAGCGACTTCTATCGCCTGGTGCAGGAGAATCCCACGACCGGAGAGATTACCGAAGCGCGGCTCGTTGAAGATCGCATCGAAGGTCGACGGAAAGATGGGACCAGCTTCCAGGTGTTCGTCCCGCCTCAAGATGAAGAGCTGCTAAAATTGGTTCGCCAGAATGTTTCCAAGTTTGATGTGCAGCCTCCGCAGGCCGGGTTTTTAGGCATTCTCATGGCGTTCTCGCCGTGGATTATTTTGATGGGCATCATGTGGCTCCTCATGCGCTCGGCACAAGGTGGCGGCCGGTTGCTGGCCTTTGGCAAAAGCCGCGCGCGACTCATCTCACCGGAGACCCAAACGAAGGTCACGTTTGATGATGTCGCAGGCATCGAAGAAGCCAAGGAAGAGTTACGCGAAATCATCGAATTCCTCAAAGATCCTAAGCGATTCCAGCGGCTTGGCGGCAAGATTCCCAAAGGCGTCCTATTGATCGGGCTGCCGGGCACCGGAAAGACCCTGCTGGCCAAAGCCGTCGCCGGGGAAGCGAACGTGCCGTTTTATAGCATCAGCGGGTCTGATTTTGTGGAGATGTTCGTCGGGGTTGGAGCGTCGAGGGTCCGAGATTTATTCGAGCAGGCGCGGCGCAACGCCCGCCAGGGAGGGAAGGGCGCGATCATCTTCATTGATGAGATCGATGCGGTGGGGCGTCAACGGTTTGCCGGCATCGGCGGCGGCCACGATGAGCGCGAGCAAACCTTAAATGCCTTGCTCGTGGAGATGGATGGGTTTGATACGCAAGAAGGCATCATTCTGATGGCGGCGACCAATCGCCCCGATGTGCTGGATCCGGCCCTGCTACGACCCGGGCGGTTTGATCGGCAAGTCGTTATTTCCTTGCCCGATATCGTAGGACGCGAGGCGATTTTGAAGGTCCATGTGCGGAAGATCAAATTAGGAAAAGATGTGGATCTGAAAGCGATTGCGCGACAAACGCCGGGATTTTCCGGGGCGGATCTGGCGAACCTCGCGAATGAAGCCGCGCTCTTGGCTGCGCGCCGCAATAAAGAGGCGGTGGATATGCCAGAGTTCGAGCAAGCCATCGAGCGCGTGATCGCAGGACCTGAGCGCAAAACGCGCGTGCTCAATGAGCGAGAGAAAAAGGTGACCGCATTCCATGAAGCCGGGCACGCGCTCGTTGCCTTATTTACCCCGCATACCGATCCACTGCATAAGGTGTCGATTATTCCACGAGGCGCTCATGCGTTGGGCTATACGATGCAACTGCCGATCGAAGACCGCTACACCATGAGCAAGCAAGAGCTCATCGCACGCATGACGGTTATGATGGGCGGACGGGCGGCGGAGGAGCTGGTCTTTAAGGAAATCACAACCGGCGCGCAGAACGATATTGAAAACGCCACCGATATGGCGCGCCGCATGGTCTGCGAGTTCGGCATGAGCGAGCGGCTGGGTAACTTAACCTACGGCAAGCGCGAGCGCCAGATATTTCTCGGGCGCGACCTGTTTGAAGAGCGCAACTACAGCGAGCAAACCGCCGTGCTCATCGATGAAGAAGTCCGCCGGTTTGTGGATGCGTGCTATGATGAGGCCAGGCGCGTACTCACCGAGCAACGCGCCAAGCTTGACCTCGTTGCCAATACCCTCTTAGAGAAAGAGGTGCTCGACGGCGAGGAAGTCAAACGACTGGCCGGCGCTGTTCCGGCGACTGCGCCATCCAACAACGATCACCCTCCTTCGCCGAAAGCTCCGCCTGTAAGCGGGGCGGAGGCGAAGTGAGGGTGGCTTCGGAGCGGTTCCGCCCCACGGGAAATTCCGTGGGGCTCCACCCGTAAGTCTCGTCAGAGCGTCTCATGAGTCGTTCTCTCCTTGTGATGGGCATCCTCAATGTCACCCCGGACTCCTTTAGCGATGGCGGCGCTCATGCAACTCCCGAGGCGGCAGTGGCCCACGGCCTCCGCTTGGTAGAAGAAGGCGCAGACCTGCTCGATATCGGCGGTGAGTCCAGTCGGCCTGGCGCCCGCGCCATTCGTGCTACGGAGGAGCTGAAGCGCGTCTTACCGGTGATCAGCCGCCTGGCTCGTAGGGTCCGCGTGCCGCTGTCCATTGATACGACAAAAGCTCAGGTCGCTCAAGAGGCGCTTGCAGCCGGCGCTTCGATGGTGAATGATATTTCAGCGCTGCGCGCGGATCCGCAGATGACGAAGGTCGTAGCACGCAGCCCAGCCAGGGTGATCCTCATGCATCGGCGAGGCACGCCCCAAACGATGCAGCGGCATCCCCGCTATGCTGATGTCGTGGGCTATGTCGCCACATTTCTTACGCAAGCCGCCCAACAGGCCCAGGCGCATGGCATCGCACGGGCACGAATTCTTATTGATCCTGGGCTAGGATTCGGCAAAACGCTCACACAGAATCTTCAGCTCATGCGGGCGCTGGATCGGTTTGTCGCATTGGGATATCCTGTGGTGGTTGGACCCTCGCGCAAATCCTTTATCGGTGCGACCCTGGATGCCCAGGTCCATGAGCGATTAGCCGGTACGTTGGCGTGTGTGGCGTGGGCGCAACAGGCCGGCGCGCGCATGGTGCGGGTTCATGATGTCAAACCGGCGGTTGATCTGATCCGAATGCTTCAGGCTATTGAAGGGGCTCATGCGACTCGGCGTCAACGTTGATCATATTGCGACGCTGCGCCAGGCCAGGCGGGGAAGCATGCCTGATCCGGTAGCGGCAGCCCAACTCTGTGAGCGCGCGGGCGCACAGAGCATCGTGTGCCATCTGCGGGAGGATCGGCGCCACATTCACGATGAGGATGTGCTTCGCTTGCGGCGCGCGGTGACCACGCGGCTCAACCTGGAAATGTCCATTACGCCTGAGATTGTCGAGGTCGCACTGCGCGTCAAACCGGACCAGGTCACACTGGTTCCCGAGCGGCGCCAAGAGCTGACGACTGAGGGAGGCTTGGATGTGGTGAAACTCGCCGAGCCGCTTCGCCCGCTCATCCAGCGATTGGAGGATTATGGCATCATGGTGAGCCTGTTTATCGATCCGGTGACGGCACAACTGGAGGCGGCTCACGCCTGTGGGGCTTCGATTATCGAGCTGCACACCGGAGGCTATGCCAATGCCAAATCCTCGCGCGAGCAGGCCGATGCCCTGGAGGCTATCCGACGCGCAGCCATCACGGGCAGAACGTTGGGGCTGGCGGTGGCTGCGGGCCACGGCCTGGATTATGAAAACGTGAAAGCCATTGCGCGGATTCCAGAAATCGAAGAGGTAAATATTGGGTTTGCTATCATCAGCCGCGCGCTCGAGGTCGGGTTAGAGCAGGCGGTGCGCGACATGGCGGTCTTGCTCCAGGCGGCTCGTTCGCCAGCCCATGCCTAACTACCTCGGTCCTGCCATTGGTTGCGGCGTGGATGTGGTGGAGCTCTCCCGGTTTGCGCGCGCAATGAAACGTGGCGGGCGGGCCTTCATGCGCCGCGTGTTTACATCGCAGGAAGAGGCCTATGCCAAGGCGCGACGACGTACCACGCTGCTGCATCTTGCCGGGCGGTTTGCAGCCAAAGAAGCGGTGATCAAGGCCATGTCGCAGCTCCAGCCTCGGCGCATCCTGACCATGAAGCAAATTGAAATCCGCAATGACCGACTAGGCCGGCCGCACATTGTGCTGCATGACGGGCGAAAAGATCGTGTCCGTGTGCACGTGAGCCTTTCGCATGTGCAGAGCGTGGCAGTAGCCAGCGCCATCGCCGTCAGATGAACACCGCATCACTTCTCTGGGTCGTGCCCCAATTGCCCGCTCGCTCAGATGCGAACTCCGGGCGCCCTCGGGCTGAGTCCGCATAGGTCGCTCGCGAATCGGCCAGAGGCACGATTTGAAAATCGATTGGTCTAATTCCTGATGTCAATTCCTCGAGGGCTGCTTCCAGCACGCGCACCAGAGATGCACAAAGGAGATGCAGGGCGCGTCTTCGTACTCGCCGGCTCGGTGGGATTGAGTGGTGCAGCGGCGTTGTGCACGATGGGCGCGTTGCGCGTCGGAGCAGGGCTGGTGACACTCGGACTTCCCAAGAGTCTGCACACCCCCATGGTGGAGAAACTCACCGAAGCCATGTTCAAGGTCCTGCCGGAAACTAAAGAGGGAAGTCTGAGTCTTCAGGCGTTGCCAGAGATTGCCGGCGCGATTGACAAGATGGATGCGGCAGCTATTGGTCCAGGCTTATCCCAACACCCCCAGACCAAAGAGCTCGTGCGCCATCTGCTGCCGAAAATTGCCAAACCGCTCGTGCTAGATGCTGACGGGCTAAATGCGGTGGCGGATGACGTACAGGCACTCAAGAAGCTGACACTTCCTATTATTATGACTCCGCATCCAGGAGAAATGGGCCGGCTGATTCGGCAGTCGGCCAAAGACGTCCAGCGCGATCGTGTGAGGACGGCGCAGGCATTTGCGAAATTGTACAACGTCATCCTGGTCCTCAAGGGACATGCGACGGTGGTGGCCGGCTATGATGGATCGTTGTACATCAACGACACCGGCAATCCAGGCATGGCCTCTGGCGGCTGCGGCGATGTGCTGACCGGCATGATTGCAGGCTTGCAGGCTCAAAAACTCTCGCTATTCGATGCGGCTCGACTCGGCGTCTATTTGCATGGCCTGGCTGGCGACCTGGTAGCGGCGGCCCGCGGACAGATTGGCTTGCTTGCCTCAGACGTAGCCGATACAATACCGCAAGCGATTCGCCAGTACCAAACGCTCAATTAAATTCGCCGGTGTAGCTCAGGGGTAGAGCAGTTGTTTTGTAAACAACTGGCCGGGGGTTCGATTCCCTCCACCGGCTTTTCACCTGAAAGGTATTTATGGCTGAGGGAGTTTCTAAGCTTCGTACAGACGACATTGAAATAATTCGGGTTCTCTACGAAGAGGAACGACTCGGTTTTCGAGAGCTCGCTCAGCGGTTAGGTCTGAGTCCATGGCGGGTCTACCACTTAATGCAAGAATCAAATATCCCGCGCCGTAGAGGGAGCGAGCAGAATTACGCAACTTATAAGACCAAGCCTCAGTTTGCAATTAAACGTGATCTAACACCGGCAGAAGAGCAACTCCGTGTTGCGGGAGCGATGCTTTACTGGGCCGAGGGAGCAAAAACGACGAAAACCGTTGACTTGGCGAATAGCGATCCCGATTTGATTAGGGTCTTTTTGGCGTTTCTTAGAACAGTGTGCGGGGTTGCAGAATCGCGCCTACGAGTGCTGTTATATGCTTATGATAATCAGGATATCGAGACCTTAAGGAGTATCTCGAGAGCTTCATAAGCCATTGTCGCACGGGGTCATTCATGTTCGATACAATGACCTTCGACTACTTCAGCTTATTCTTAGTTGGGGCAAAGAATTCTCCCAGCATTGGGCAGGTACCTGAGCGGTCAAAAGGACCTCGCTGTAAACGAGGCGGGCGTAAGCCCTACGGGGGTTCGAATCCTCCCCTGCCCATCGCTTTTCATCCCCGGTATGGAACAGCACATATTAAGGTCTACAGCCGTGGAGATGTCCGCTTCGCGGGCGTAGTTTAGTGGTCAAATCCCTCCCTTCCAAGGAGGAGTCACGGGTTCGATTCCCGTCGCCCGCTCGTTCCTCTGCCAAAGTCCTGTAAACTCCAAATAACGATTGACAAAGTCACACATAACCGCTAGCATGCGTGTTTACATTCTCTCCAGTATTACCAATCATGAGACTAAGGGGGTGGTTCCAGTGTCACGCGTCATGAATGTCGATGAAGTGGCCCGGTATCTCGGTGTCGTGCCGGACACCATTTATCGCAAGGCTCGCCGCGGGGAAATTCCTGCGGTGAAGATGGGCAAGATCTGGCGATTTCCGAAAGAAGCGCTGGATCAATGGCTCAACGATTCCGCTCTTGCGACCGTGAAAAAATCTTGACAAAGCAGGAACTTCTGGCAGAATAAAGGTTTATGTTCGTTCGAGTAAGCAATCCGTTCGACGTGTCAGTCCATCCGTGAGTTCATCCTACTCAAGGCTCAATAACGTGGAAACCGAAGTTGTATGGAACGCAACGGTATTGCACGACGCAGTCGAAGTGAGGCGACGTATCGAAAAGCGAATCCCACAGGAGACCCTTTCACGATCAAGTCGCGTCTATCCCTTAACGAAGAGCGTCTGAAGGCATTAGCGCTGCGTGTACATCTCATCCTTCACGAAGGAGACAATATCAAGCGTGCCATGGACTTTTCGACATGTATTCCAGTACGTGGTCGTGGTACCTACCGCTCAAGAGTGCTTTTTGGAACGGCGGGGGTCTACGTCCATAACAGTAAGTTCCGTCAACTCATTGGGAGTTGGCTGGAGGAGTATGCCCATGTAGCTCAGTTGGCAGAGCACGTCGTTGGTAACGACGAGGTCGCCGGTTCAATTCCGGCCGTGGGCTTCGATGGATACAACGGCAACGGGTTGTCAACCAAGGAGGTGAGACCCAATGGCCACCAAAGCCAAGTTTGAGCGCACCAAGCCGCATGTGAATATCGGCACC
>CAYNXT010000022.1:15393-16031 GCA_964401235.1 uncultured Planctomycetales bacterium | reverse complement strand
GGGGTGAAAGCTGGGCCACCGCCACGCCCGGCCGTAGCTCGCGCTCAATGGCTTTGGCCACCCACATCTCATCGGCAGACTCTGCCGAGCGTTGCGCGTACTGTTGCGCGAGTACTTGCACCTCGGCCAAGGTGACCGGATCTGCTAACGTCGAATCCGGAATGATCTTCTCAGCTAATGTCATAGGCTCAAGCGGTTGCTTGCGCAGCACGTGCACATCGTCGATTTCCTGCTGGCTCAACCGCTCCTGCCCATCGAGGGCGGTGAACAACCCTTCAAATGGATCGCCCAGAATGGGTGTCAGCGTCGTGCCCAATCGCTGGCCAAATCCAATCGCTCCCTGGTCTCCTTCGACCATGCTCACCAACCGGTACAGGCTCAAGGGGGAGCCCACATCAAAGTGATGGAAACCGTCTACCTTGAGCGCTTCGCTGAAGAAGTCGTGGGGCAGCGCACCGGTATGCGCCAGGCTGTCAATCGTCGCGGCCCCTCCAAGCATCCATTTAATCTCGCCTGAGACCACCATCATGCTTACGGTGGATTTGCCTAACCCTAGCATCGCCGGCTTAAAGGAGAGTTTTCCGGCAATGGCCTGACGCGTCAGGTTGGGCAGTTGCAGACCAAGCGCGGTGAGGAAG
>CAYNXT010000022.1:0-15383 GCA_964401235.1 uncultured Planctomycetales bacterium | reverse complement strand
CCAACAACGGGGTCAGCGCGGCATCAAGTGATTCTAAGCCGAATAGTTGGATGATGGATTGCTCCACAAGACCGGGGCCGAGTAGAACTGTCAGGAGCGATTCGCCCAAGCCGCTGATGAGCCACATGTGCAGGCGCTTGAGGGTAAACTCGAGGGTGGCCATGAGGAAAATGTTGCGGTCAACCAATTCGGCAGCCACACGAAACAGCGTGTGACGCCAGAGATTGTTGGCCACGCGAACCTGGCGGCGGCCAATCCAACCGAGCTTATCGCCCTTGGTAGCACGCGCGACTAATTGCGCAGTCGTTAACCCGGTATGCGGCACGCGAAGCGCAGCGGCCAGTCCTTCGCTAAGCTGACCTTCTGCGTTCACGCCGTGCTGAGCATCACTCAGGGCGTCAAAGTAGGCTTGCGCATCGGTGGTATTGAAGTAGGCCTTGGTGCCGGCGCCAAAAAGACCGGCCGCGATGCGACCCACATAGAATTGGCCAAAGAAACCGTACAGTAGATGCGGTGCGAGCAAGACCGCTTTGCCGCCGACGGAATGGGCATGTAGCGCTTGGGCCGCGTTGCGGCCTTGCAGCCGGCGAATCACGCGGTCCATCTCGCGCGCGATGCGGTGGAGCTGTACCTGCGAAAAGCGCGCGAGTCGATCCGCGCTGATCTGCACCCCGTACTCGCGAGCGAGATAGCCGACAATTTCCTCCATCGTCGAGTTGACGTAGAGCCGCGTGTTGTCGTTTCGGCGCGCTGGGTCCCGACGGCGCCAGTAGTTCGCCCCAGTGAAACCGAGCTGCAGCGACAACTCCGTGCTGATCAACAAGAGCAACCCCTGCAGCACCGGAGCCGTACCCGCAGCCCCGCTCAAACCGCTCAACAGGCCGCCAATGAGCCACAGATCACTGCCCATTGCCATCCACTCAACGAGCTGACTCGTGATCAGTGGCAGCAGCGGAATATCAAGGCCCACCCATGGAATCCCGCCAATGATCCCTAAGAAAAATGCCAGGAGCCCTGCTCCCCACGCGACCTTCCCCATCGTCCCCATCTGCTGCCACTGCCGTCCCAGATGCATGGCCGCCCCGCGCTCCCCATCAACTCCGTCTTCGCCGATACTACGTAGAACGGCCGCATCCTGGATGGCGCGCGCGCGCCGCACTGCCTCATTGGCTGGTACTAGTCTACTAGACCATTGTGGTGTCTGATCCGATTGTGCCGTCGGGGTCCATCCCACTTGCACTTCATAGACTTCGTCAACAATCTCAAAGGAGAAAGAGTCGTCGTCGGCTGCCATGTGGACAGGTCGAAGGATACCCAACCGGATATAGTGCTCGACCTCTTGCGCAAGATCATTCCATGGTTCCCGTCTCGAAGGAATTTGGAGATACCCAGGCACACTCCCTGGAGGCATCCGACCACTGAAGGCGAAGTGCCGAGGATTCTTATAGCCTCTCTTGGCCCAATCGATGGAGTGCGACACTCCCCATAGCCTTAAGAACTCTTCCTTTGATAACTTCTTTTCGAGAAAATCTAACAACCTGTAGTACGTTGGACGATCTCGCCCACCAGGATGCAAGGGAGGAATGGCATGCAGTCTCTCACTCAGCGCAGCGTACAGGGCAAGGAATGACAGGAGGTCATCGTCTGGTGTGAAGGAGTTGATGCGAGTCGCTACAGCTAAAAATAGATCTCTGACGAGCGCTAAGTCTATGGCTGAGCCTCTATCAAAGTGAGTCGTGTGATTCGCCACCCGAAGGAGCTGATGGCTTAGGATAGGACGCGCAAGGTCCGCCGGTAGTTGTTGCGTCCGGTCGACATTCGCGGTTGCCACTTCACTGGAAGTCTCTATCGTGGCATAAGCCACCCAATCAGCCCAAGGCCCATACCGATTAGCGACCTCAGGTGTCCAACGATCACGAAACTGACTCAGGAATCGTGCACGGTTCTCTAGTGTTTCCGTTGTGAACAAACTTCCCAGTTGCTTAATGACAAAACGTTCCGTTTCAGGTAGAAGTAGAACAAGGGTCTGCGTGTCAAGCTCTTTGAACACTCGCTCCCATTGTGCGGTATTCGCTTGCTCAACCGACCCATATTCAGTCCGCGCCGCCCCGCGCTCGGCATTCGGGGACAGCCACCGATTTCTCCGAACCCCGGACCCCGAACCCCGAACCTGCTCGTCACTCGGCACTCGTGAAGCCGCCCCGCGCTCAGTTCCAGGCGTTCGCGCTCCACTCAAATGCACGAACAAACGCTTCACGACCTTGCTGACAATATGGACTGCCGTCAGATCGCCCCGCATTCCGAGGCGATCCTCCAACTCCTCTGAAATGTCTTCCACTATGCTCAGCATGCTCTTGATACCTGACCCGCTTCTCAGCACCCTCTGGAGGCTTTCGGAAATATCAGCTTCGTGAACAGGTCGTTGGTGTGAACGATCGACAAATTCTCTGGCAGCGTGGCCGAATATCCTCAGAGTTGTTTCTAATCCCGCTCGCTGGTCCTGATCAAACTGCTCGATAAAGGAAATCGTCCAATGGTTCGCTAGACGCTGCTCGAGCGTCACTTGCAGCTCTCCTGAAAAGATAGCCCAAAGATGCCCGCGCGCGTCTGGATCTTGTCCAATCTGCGCCTTCTTCGTAAGAGCGTCGAACGCATTTCTGAGATCTATTGCACGCTCACCACTCTCTTGAAGGTTTCGCTCAGGATCATTCAGCAAGAGCGAAAGCGAGTGGACTTGCTGGCGCAGCGTCCATTGCTCAGCTAGCGCCTTCGCTTCCGCACTGGCCAGCTGCCACACTCTAGAGTTCACCGTCACCGCTCCAGCTTCAGTAACACCTCGCGCCTGAGCAATCAGTTGCTCCGCCTCCTCGAGCTGCACGAGCCGATTAAACAATTGCTCACGTGAGGGAGTTGGATCTAGGTCGAAGATCGCCTGCAGACCATAACCTTCTGGTAGGGACTGACCAATACCAAATGTCGGCCTAACCAGATGACTGAAAAGCCACCGACTGAATTTCCATTGGAATTCGAGCCTTGCCTGCTCATCGAGAACTCCCGCAATGCGCCTACCATAATAGAGCATGCGACGATATAGCTCAGTGAGGCCCTTGGTATCTTTGGCTTGTGCCAATGCTTCGATTGTCTGTGGCAAGGCATCCACCTGGAGCCGATTCGAAAGCGCACTCAACAGTCGCCGTCCCTGTTTCCAAGCAGCCGAGCGCTCCGTTTCGAGTTCCTTAATTTGTTTAGCAATTCGCTCTACAAGCGTCCCATCTTGAGTTTCGGCCGGAGTCGTCACCGCCCCGCGCTCCGAATTCGGGGACAGCCACCGATTTCCTTGTGTCTTGACAGCGGCTTGCCATGTGCGTAAACTGGAAGTGCTGGCACGAAAGACGTTTTGGACGAATACCCGAAGAACGCTTATTGCACGGACGCTCTCAAATCTATTTCTGCTCCTCATTGGTGCTTCAGCGACGGGAGAGGTGGTTGTCGGCTTGCCATGGTGGCTTAAAGTGGGTGTGGGGACAGCGATTGTTTTGTCTGGCGTCTTAGCCGTTGTGATTACGCCAGAGAAAGATGAGGGAGGAGAATAAGATGTTCGTGATTCTAACAGTGCTGGTGTTATTGGTGGTAACGTTTCTGCTCTTCGAACTGGATCAATACCGCCAGCGTCACGCCCACCGCTAGGCACACTCGAATCAGGTATCACCGCAGAAACCTTGCGCGGATGCGCAAGGTTTCTTGTTTCTCCACGAGCCTGCTTGTCATTCGCCACTCCTCCTGAGATCGCGCCGCGCTGGGCGAGCAGCACTCGCTCGATGCGATCTACTGTCTTGAGCAGGGCAAGCTTATTCACCACCGCCCCTTCTTCATCCTTTTCAGCAATCGTAAGGGTGAGGGCCGTTTCAACGCGAGCGAGATCACTCCGAACACCTGCGATGCGCTGGCCGAGTTCCAGACGAGCACGATTGGCTCTGCGAGCGATCAGCCTTGCCCCTGCAGGATTCGATTGGCGCAGAATAGTCGCCTGCCGCGCATCCAGTGCATACCAGGCTCGCAGCAATTGCCCCCCGTCATTCATCAGCCGACTGAGGCGTCGCTGCCAACGAGCGAGTGCTCGGAGATTCTCCGTTTCGATGGCCCGAGAGATCTTGATCGCCCGACGCGGATCGCTGATCGCTCGATTCCAAGACCGCTGAGTGGCCAAGAGCTGCTCCTGCCACTCGTCCAAGACGCCTAGCTCCTGTAATTCAGCCACCGCCCCGCGCTCCCCGCGGCGCACATGAAACATCCTCGCATCATGATCAATCTCCACTGACAGATGAATGTCGCGATTATCCCAAACTATGTTGGCTTGTTGAATCCAATCGAAGAGACGATCAGTTGGGCCACCTGAAAATCCCAGCGCAGCTAGGGCAGCTCTTGCATCCTCGAAACTTATGCTGGTCGAAGTGGAAATACCCTCGAAGTAGGCCATGACTGAAGCCAGCCCACTTCCATCAATGAGCCGAGCAGGATGTCTGCTGCGATAGTGCCGAGTCATTCCCTCCTCGCTGCGATGGAGCCAGATCACGAGCCGGTCGCCATGAAAGATGTCCACATCGAACTGTTGGTCTTTCAAGGAAGCTGGTCGTACCCAGCGTTCCATGCTGGACTCAATCCAATCCATGACAGGACGATCGAGCATCCCTGGGCGAATACCTACAATCCGTGCGTTATCGCGTGGATCGCGCACCTGAAGGTGCTTCGCTGTGCCCACATATCTGGCAAGTTCGTCCCATGTGAATCGAACAGTGTCTTCTGGCTCCTGAGGTCGCACGGCTCCTTCTTCGCTAGACACCAATGTAATCCGCACCGTATCAGGGCTCGTCTGAAGCTGATAGTTGGCTGTCTCAAAATGGGGATGGCCGGCTCGCGTGAATGTTTCGTGTAACATTTCTCGAATCCGACCTGGGGTTGCTGAAAACACGATCGTGGCGAGTAACTCATCGCCCGCGTACAACGTCACCGGCTTCAATGTTCCCTTCTCCAATTCTTTCTCGAGATAGGCCACCACTTCACCATAGGTCTGCAGCTCAGCGCGCTCGACCGCCCCGCGCTCAGCATTCGGGGACAGCCACCGATTTCCCCGACTTCCCAGCGTGCAGGCGGCACAGGCGAACCCGACCAGCGCGTCGGGCCGGGTGGCAGCAATCAGCGCCTCAACCAGACCCCACTTGCCTGACTTCGGTTGCGCCGCAAGAACCTGCTCTAAGACACTCAACCCTGCTGATGCGGGATTGAACTGTTCCTCTCCAGGCTCTTGCTCATCGGCAACCGCCACCAGGTAGCGTTGAAGGTCTGCTAGCGCCTGGCGAACCGATGCATCCATCTTGGAATCGATGATGCGCTCAAGCTCTCCTACTAACTCACCCGCGACGATCGGAAGCAGCTCCAGGTCAGGATTCATCGCCTCCTTAAGGTGCGGGAGGATGGCGTGCAGCGCTGATGCTGACACTTCATCCAGTACTGGCACTTGAGGAGTCGCCACCTTCTGCCGCGCCATACCCTTCTCACCACCGGTCTCGCTGCGGTAAGCTTTTACCGCCTCGTCTACGGCTTCAGGCAAGAGATGGGTAAGTCGAATTAAGACCATCGTAATATAAGCCCCTGAACCGAGGAAGCCAGATACATTCCATCCTCGATCATAGGCCATAGCGTAGACCAGCTCGTGGCTGGCATTAATATCCAAGCTGAGTACTTTGGTCGCCGAGAGACGCTTCTCAACACGAGCGGTTAACTGATTAAGAACTCGGTCTAAATTCGAACCAAGGGCATCCTTAAGAGTCGCGTCTCTTATATGTCGTCGCTTCCCTGCTACCCTTTGGGAAAGCTCAATCAATTCCCGGGCTAGATGGCGCTTCAGGATCGGTCGAAACAGTCTGGCCCATAGGGTGGAGTCAAGGGGTTGCACCGCGGTCGGCTTAGGAGCTTGACGAAATGGCTTCATCGCCCGCCGGGCCGCCTCCATCACCACAGCTTCCCATCCCAGACTCACTTGCTCAACATCTTGGCGCGAAAAACCCTTCCTCGCCAAGAATGCTCCAACACGAAAGTATTGAAACGTATCGGCGGCGGCGTTCTTATAATAGATGCCTAGCTTTAGATCGTCCCAATCAGGCTGTGGTAATTTCTTGTTGTTGAGCAAGCGAGTCTGGGAGATGACCTCCTGAATCATGGCATCACGCCAGTCAGGGGCGAATAGTTCGCTTAGTTTGACTCGCCGAGAACTGGAGGGCAGAACTGTAAAAGAGGCCTCCACGCCAGTTGTGATCTCGCGCCTGAGTTGTTCTCCCCAGACCTGCGCAGTGAACGTTTGACCTACCGCGCCGACTTCGCCCTTCAAAGCTTGGTAGGAAATTGGGGACAGCCACCGATTTCCCCGACTTCCCAGCGTGCAGGCGGCACAGGCGAACCCGACCAGCGCGTCGGGCCGGGTGGAGGCGATCAGCATCTCAACAAATGGTGATTCCTGAGCATCGCTCACGGCGCCGATTTCGCTGCGATAGGCCGCCAGTGCTTGCGTGGTGACACCAGGCAACAGGCCAGCCAATCGCTCTTTCATCGTGCCAGAATCAGCTCCGGCGCCAACAACCCTATCAGACGACCAGCCCAACGCCTGCCCCACGGCATGAACAAGGTTGACGCCTTCCTCTAGGCTCAGGCCAAGGCTCTCAGCATGGAGCGCGTTTTGGGTCTGGACCGTCAGCTCCCTAATGACGGCCTCCTTCGCTGAACCCAGCGCATTGCCAAGGGTCGCTTTGTCTGTCATTCGCCCCCGCCGGTACAGCTCCACCTGGGTAACGTTTAGAGGTGTCTGCAGCGCCGCTTGGAAGACCCTGGCCCATTTTGCTGGATCGAGCGGTCCCTGGCTTAAGATGGACGGTTGGGAGTTCTTATACTGCTTCATAGTCGCGATCGCCGCATCAGCCACAACACGTTGCCACTCTCGAGAAATTAGACCAGCAGCTCCCCCCAAGCCTCTGTTGTCAAAATCAAGCGCGTCAATAAAGGCTCGTAATACATTAGATGCGACCGTTTCAAAATGGTCGCCTAATTCCTGTTCATTCCAACTGTAGTGAGGCTGTCCTCTAGCCACAACAGCGGTGAACATTCCTGTAAGGTGTAGGCCGAATAAATCAAGAAACCTCCAGACGTTCTGTGCCTTGCCCGTGAGGATTGTCATCTTGTGGAGACCGAGACCCGATAACTGCCCTTGGAAAATCGTTTCCCACCGCTTCTGATCCCACGCCACCGCGCCGACTTCGCCCTTCAAAGCTTGGTAGCGGGCGTGGAGTGTGCGCTCAAGCAGATCCCAGGACCATTGCGGGCCTCTTGAGGTCACATCAATCCATGGGCGGGCTGCAAAGATATCTTGGCCCACCCACGCCTCCGCCCCAGGATCAGCCTGCACAAAGATTAGGAA
The DNA here is from genome assembly GCA_964401235.1 of uncultured Planctomycetales bacterium. GTDB lineage: Bacteria > Omnitrophota > Gorgyraeia > Aquiviventales > Aquiviventaceae > CAYNXT01. Next base: position 7,918 of record CAYNXT010000022.1, on the reverse strand, counting down.
AGGTCCTCTGTGATTTGCTTCCCCGACTGCCTCGGCAATTCCTCCGACGGAGTACTGGGAACTCGGCACGGGTTTGACTTCCAGGCCTGCCAATTCGGCTTGACGCCGAATGTAGCTCACGAGGTCGCGATAGGCACTTGAGCGGCGCCACGCATTGATCTTCTCGCGATCCGTATTAAAACGAGCGATCAGACCAACCGTATCCGACACGTTGGGCGACGTGTTCAATGCTTCATCCAAGGCCATGAAGAAGAAAGTGTGGAGCGCTCTGGACGCTTCAGAGGGCTCGATGAGCACCACATCAGGCTGCTGCGTGATGAGCTCGTGCAGCGCCTCAGGATTGAACAAACTGGCATCCACGAACGGCTCGGCCTGATGAAACTCCTTTGGCACAAACGTGAGTGCATTAGGGTTATTCTTTAGCAGGTTAACCAGACGGCGGTTTCGCAGCTCCTCAGGATCGGCTCCGCGCAGCACCACGCGGACAGTGGAACGTTGCCGCAGCTCTGGCGCGATCGGCACGAGACTGGCCGCGCGCGGCAGCGTACCTACCACGATGAACCGCCGCCCTTGCTGCTGAGCCTGGTCCAGTAACGGCTGCAGTTCGCGTTCAAGCCGGACTGCCCGTTGGGCCGCACCCGTGAGCTGCCGGTCAAGCGCCGGCTCAAGCTGAGCTGAGAGCGCGTCCCCGCCAGGTTGTGCTGTCGCCTTAAGAATGCGGACATACTCCTCAAATGACGGCATTCTCGCTGTGACCGCAGGGCTCGCATACATTTGCCCAGCCGGCCGCTCGGCAAAATCGCGAATCAGCATGGAATAGCCTAAATCACGGTCGATGGGCAGAGCGCCGTTAAACTGAGAGGATTCGCCGGATACTGCGCCCTGTTCTGAAAGTCGCGCGAGGCGGCTGGCGGCGGTATTAGCAAACACGGTGTTGCTGTAGACGAGCCCGTGCGGGGTAATCACTAGATAGTGACGATGAGCCATATCTTCCTCACCATCAGGCACCGGGGTCGGAAGCGATTGCCCCCACGAGCTAACCCCCGGCCCAGAATCTCTCCGATCAAATGCCCCAGGCATATGACGGTGGCCATTTGCCCACTCAATTACCCGACTGGCCCGGTCATCCCCTGCCGCTGCCGCGGCCTCAATGTCACTGTGCGTCATGGCCAACTGCGTCATGATGAGACTCGGTTCTGCTAAGTCGGCTGGATTCATCACGGGGGGCACGTCGTTCGGACTTTCCAACTCCCCTAAGAGCGCAATGGCATTGCGGCTGGGCGTCCAGAACACCATGCGATAGCGCTGATTGGTTGCTGGTCTTAAACCTAGTCTGCGAATGCGAGCCACCAGCGCCTGGTACTCTGAACGAGCGTGCAGGCGGTGGACGACCTCTTCACTCGTAGAAAAGCGCTGCGCGGTATCAGCCGGCGATTCCTCTCCAAAGAGCGCTTCGTTCAGGGCGATGAAATAGTTGCGAAAACCGCGAGAAGCCCGGGCGTAATGAGGGATGTTCGAAGCGTTCTGCTGAGCGCTGTATGCTGAGGAGGCATCGGCAATGACGATGTGGGGCTGCCGCTCAATCAGATGACGAAGCTGCTCATCTGAAAATAAACCACTGAGCCACCGGTCAAAGTCATCAGGCCTCGTCGTAAACCCATTAGAATAAACATGTGTGGTGACCACGGAGACGCGATCCAGAGTGCTCAGACTCGGTCCAGCCGCAGCGCCATACAAGGCCCCCATCCGAGCGTTGCTGAGGACTAACACAGGTCGTGGCAGACTACGAATCAGATCCACCAATCGAGCGCTTTCATAGGCCAAGTAGGACACTTCGGCGTTCTCTGAGCCGCTCAAACCTTGGACCGCCAGCGTGTCCGTTTGCCCCTGTGCCACTTGGCTCACCACCGCTCGATAGGTCTCGATGGCTCGTGTGAGGTCGCGAGGCCAGAGAGCGTCTATTTGCTTTTCTTGTGCCCTGGCCAACTCCTCGCGCAGCAGCGTAATCCCCAGCTCCACATCCACGATGTCGCGGACGTTAAACACCTTCTTACCCTGACGCATCGCATCAAGGCGCAGGCGCCATGCGGCGACCCGACCGCTTGCCTGCGGACCTGAGAGACCATCGAGTTGCTGGAGTAATCCATCGGTTACCACCAGGCCCGCTTGCTTAATGATCCGAGCTGCGACTGAACCGATTTCGGTTTTACTAGCACCGGCAGGAGTTGCTTGCGCTTGTTGTTGCCCGCCTGCGGTCCGACCGAGCGACTGGAGGAGCAGAATCTTTTCTAACGCCTGTCTCACCCCAGAGGGCATGGAGGCTGAATTGGACTCGACCACTTGCGCAATATGCGTTTCCACCTCAGCGGGCAACGGCGCAGTCTTGGCAACCATCTGCAGGCTCTCCGCGGCAGCATACTGACCTGCTGGGTCCGTCGTCTTCGCCAGATACTCGACCAACGCCACTCCGAGGTCGATCACCACCTGGCGATCCCCCGCAAGGGCAAGATGCAGTCCGATCATTCCGGCAACAGTTCGTCGGACTTCGGCAGGACCAGAGCTCAACGCGCGTTTAAGCACCGAGGCGACTGGCAGCCGGCTGTTGACGGACCGCAATTTCCATCCGCGGTGTTCCAATTGCATCAGCAGAACATCCAATCGCTTTACCGCCTCGACGTGCTGCTCAACCGAGATCCGAGTGTTTCCAAACATCCGGATCGCATCCCAGACATCGGCCAAAACCTGTTGTTGATCGCTCAAAATCTCAACTGGCTCCTCAAGCGTCGTCTGGTCATGAGGCTGCCGTTGATCGAGTCGGCGAACCATGCCGGAGCGAAGGGGAGGTAGGAGCAAGGACAGACCCAGAAGCATAACAAGCGGGAGGATCAGGAGCGGCAGCCACCAGGCATAAAGCCGAGGCTCTTTGGCCTCTCTCCGCAGGCTGCCTTCCTCGGCAGCTCTCGCCGCCGCCTCGATGTCACCCCGAATGGCTCGCTCTCCTAGCTTCACTGTGGACAACCAGATGTAATCGTCTACTGTCGGCGCAAGCCCACCGGGTACTGGCAGACCCAATCCTCGCAGCGTGTTGTAGAGGCCGGGCACGAGCGTATAGGCGAGACGATACCGAATGTCTTGAGCGGCGGCCTCATAGGAGGCGCGCACGACTGAGCTCACCTGATCATCGGCTAACGTGCCTTGGGTCGCATACAGGCCATCCAACAATTCAAGAGCCGCATGCTCTGGCGCATCTGGGGCACGGTCGGTCATCAGCGCGGGATGGTGCGCCAGGAATGCGAGAGCCAAGACACCGATTCCCACCCCCATACTCATCCACCAGGCCCGTCGCATCCATGTTCCCACCGTCACGACCGCCGCCTGCACGCGCGTCCTCACACTGCCTTCCTCACCGCCAGAACCACTCCCACTCTCGCGCAGCGCGATTGTTTCTAGCATGCTCCTCTCAATGCTCGCCCACTCCCAAGCTGGTGCACTGCGAATCTGTTGCTTCAAGATCCTTGAGGGAGGCGCCCCGGGTACGGTCACCGCCGAGTCAATCGTAATGGGCTGCTCGCCATGTTGCTGAAGGTACGGATTGAACTGGTGGTTGATAAATTCCACCACAATAGGAGGAATGTGTAGGACGATTCCCGGCGGGATGTTGCCTAGATAGTCTGCAAATTGCACCATCTTTAGCTCCTGCCAACCGTACACCGAATCCGGATCAGTAATGATTTTTAGCAGGTCATCTACCGTCGTCTCAGGAGCGGGCGGAATCATAGGCCAAACTGATGTGTCAGAAGTCACAGTGTCACGTGCCGGTCCTGCCTTGATAGCGCCTACTTCAGAAGCTTTCGCGGCATGCTCAGGCGCATTTTTAACCAGCCGAGAGTAGAGGAATTCCGTCCACCACAACGCCAACAGGGTTGCTGGATGAGCAGGGTTTTCAAGATCGCGCAAAGAAGGGCTCAGTCCTTGTTTAGCGGCAGCCGCTTGGGCCTGGAGCGCTACGAAACGGTACATATAAGATTCAAAACGTGACCAGCCAGGCGGCATCGGCTGCTTCACTGTAATCCTATAGAAAGACCCTATAATTTGGTCGAGGGTTTTGGGTGTTTGGAGCGTCTTCATCGCCGTGCGGACTAGCCAGTCGAATCCGGAAGGATTGTCTTCACCCAGCTTCACCAGGTGAGGAAGCACTTGCCAGGGCAATCGCATGAGCGCGTCTTCCACAAAGACTCGGCGGAGGCGAGATTCTTGGGTCAAATTAAAGAGCCGCGCAAGTGTATTGGAACGAATAGAGCTTGGGATGACGTACTGACGCAGTGGCTTTGAGGAAACTCTAAAGAAATCTAAAATGTCTTTCTTGGCGGAGGTTTCGGTCTTTCGAGAAGCGGTGGCTCCTTGCTCACTGAGGGGTAGCCACACCACGACTTCTGCGCCTCGTTTCCCATCCCTTCGTTCCCCAGCTTGCAGCCGCCCGCCAACCTGCTCTTTGGTGCCTTTCAATCCACGACCACTTCCATTCACCTGTCCACTCGTGATCTTGGCAAAGTTGATCAAACGCGGCTGACCTGTTGATGGCGCGTCATAAAACTTCTCAGGAAAGCCCTCTCCGTCATTGATGATGTGTACTTCAACATCACGTGCCGTCTCTTGAGCGATCACGTCAATACGCTCGGTTCCCTTTCCTTGAGCCGCATTGCCTAGCAAATTCGCAAACACCATGGGGAGCCGAGCCGCAATTACCTGCGGCAACTGCTCGGAAACGGCTACGTCCTTGATCAGGCGTTGTTCGACCACCGTCAAGCCGCTAATGGCTTTCCTCAGGGCCTCGGACACGCTAACTGGTTGGGTTACGCCCCCGCTGCGATAATCGTCGAATAGCTGCTTGGTGTAAGCCAGACCCGGCTCGATGCTATCAAGCAACTCATGATTCGTCGCCTGGATCACCTCGCGATTGTCTAGCCAATACCGCTCTAGCTTTTGTGCGAAACGCTCTAGGTCGTTGAGCAGTTCCTCGGCCAGTCCGGCAGAGGAGGCTGCTGAGGACGGAGTTAAGAAGGCAAGCGCTCGATCAAACAGAACTTTCCATTCGATGAAGAGAACGCCCCAGCGAAAGTTCCTGAGCGAGCGATGATCCTCGTAGATGAAATTTATCGGTGAGACCACACGATCGAGGCTATTTTTCACATCATGAATCACGCGCTCTCGGAGCCTAGAATCCGGCGGTCCTCGACCTTCTGGAACTTGAGTAATTGTTAGAAGCCTTAGTGCACTCTCTGACTTCTCCGGCACCCGCATGACCATGCCGTCCTCGGTGGGCGTTGCTGAAGGTGAAAGCGTGCGTGCATTCCTTCCACTCCGGAGGCTATTGGCTTGCTGCTCTTGCTCAGAGCTGAAGGCTGAAGGGATTGGCCTCGCCCCGCGCTCGGACTGACCCTCTGAATCTTGAGCTTTTGTTGTCTGAGCGGAACGAATGGTCCGGAAATCCTGAATAAGTGCGAAGAGAGGCAGAAACATCTGTAAAATCACCATCGAGAACCCCGAGATGAACGTCACCCTTCGCACCGTCTGCAACGCAGCCTCGTACTCTCTGAGTTTCGCTAGCTCCCCAGCCTGCGGCACCATTTGCCAAACGATGGCAAACGCTCCCAGAATGATTCCAACCCCTAGAAAGATCAATCCAACCTCAACGTTCCTAAACAATTGAAATGCGTGACGTGCTCGCGGCGACAGACGTGACTTAAGGTGGTCCCGCCACAATTGGCTTACCACACCGTTGATGAGGACAGCCGCCACGATAAAGAGCAGCCCAGGACCAACCGCATCATAAGCCGCCTGCTGCAATTGCTGTTGGTGAATGAACTCTTGGGTCGCCGCCGCAATCGGTTGCAACGCATTCGCCACCGCGCCCTTCTCTCCGTTGCGCCCATGACCATCACCCGGATGAGCCCCATTTCCATTCCCCTTGAGCACATTGCTCAACTCGTCTAACGCTTGCAATGCATGCTCCCGCATTTCTTTCTGTTTTTCTGCAGTCGCACGGGTTCCCACAGCGGTCAGGAACGTACCGGCGAGCATGACCAGGTCCCGACCCGAAGTGATAATGTCGATAAGTGCTTCCGGAGTAGTCCCATTGTCACTCTCGAGACTCTTTGCCTTTCCTTCCGCTACAATGAGGGCTGCATCGAAATTCCTCAGGTTCGCTTCAAGCTGGTTGGCAAGTTCACGATTGGCCGCCTCAGTACCTTTCAGTACCCGATCCAATCCCTTTTCCTGGATGACTGATTGGCTCAGCCGCACGAGAAGTCGTCTGATGGCATCGTGCGGAGAGACCACTGAGGAAACCCCCCGTCGATGCCCGTTGCTAATGAGGGCAGCTACCCAAGTACGCACGGAGTGATCGCCTTCTTTTGGCGTCCTTTCATCAACTTCGATGCGAATAGATGGCTGTTCATTTGGCTCGGGCTGTGCAGCATCAGTTGGCTCTGTAGGTTCTTCTGGGGGCGTCGTCTCGCTCGTTCCGCCGGTATGTGTGGTGAGATACCACACGGCCAGGACCAGCAGTGCGAGAAGAAGCAGGGCAGCAATTACAGCATAGGGATGCGACGCGATGGATGTGAGCACACTCGTTCCCACATCGTAGAGCGCGTCTTTCGCCTGATTCGCTAAGTCGCCCACCTGATCGAATATGCCAGGCCCCGGCGTCTCTGTTGGAGTTGGGGTCTGGATGTCTAGAGAACCAGCTCCCCCAAGAGGCGAGGGCGTAGGTGTCAGCGTGGGCGTGTAGTCGACGATCGGTGTGAACGTGTCTGTTGGAATGGCAGTTGCAGTTTCTGTCGGGGTGGGGGTGGGCGTCCACGTAGCTGAGGCCGCGTCTGTGGGGGTCGCCGTCGACACGGGCGTTGAAGTTGCGGTGTGGCTTGGAGGCGCGCGCACCGACTCCACCATGAGCTGCGGTGCACCCGGCACGCCAACAAGATGTTCGATCACTTCAGGCGTGACCAGCCGATCTGGAATTTCTAGCACCTTGTCGATTGGCAACACATTCGGATCCCGCAGGCGATTAAGTTTGGCGATCGCGCGCACCGCGTTGGCAATCTGGGTATCCGTCGCGCTGGGGCCGAGCAAGTCTTTGGCAATTCCCCACAAGGTATCTTGCGGATGGGTCATGAGACGGTACTTGTTCACCTGCACGAACAACTCACCGGCCGGCGTCATCAGGGAGGACGGCACGGGGCTTGATGGCGTGCCGGCCAATACCTCCTTGGTGAAGAACTGATGCGCCCACGAGGCTCCTGGCAGCGCAGCAATCGCACCTACCACTTGGGCGCTCTTGATAGCGACCCGGCGGGCTGCCGAGCGCACGAACCCAGCTTCAACACCATGGGGGCTCGTCTCGATTTCAATGCCGCCCTCGCGCAAGGTGGCGCGTCCGATCCGCTGAGCCCGCATCAGTTGTTCCCATTGCGCTTGGCGCGCTGCAGCCCATTTGACATCTTCCTCTTGCTGCTCTGCAGCATACGGCAGCCCCATGACCGCCGCGCGCAAGACGTAGCGATCTTCAACAGATAACCACATCGCGGACACCTCGGCCATCTCTGGAAGCTGGTCGAGCGTGGTAGGATCATCTTGCATCAGCCATCGCCGCCAGGCGGGAGTTGGTGTTAACACGCGGCGGATACCCTGAAGCTGCTTGCGCAGCTCGGTGCGGTCACGTGGAATCAATCCGAGGGCGATCTCAATGCCCTGCAGCGGTGTAAGTCCTTCTAAATCAGTATGAGCCGCCTGGAGTGCCTCTGGAACTTGTCGCTGCACCGCGCCTTGCTCAGTAAGACTTCTCAGAGTCTCCACGTTCAAAACATACCGTGAGCTACGGGGGCCAGATCGGTCTAAGCTTTTGTTTCTCGATTCGTTA
>CAYNXT010000021.1:0-16098 GCA_964401235.1 uncultured Planctomycetales bacterium | reverse complement strand
CCGCCCCAGACTCTCCGATCTGCGCGAATCCGGCGCCATCGAGCAGGATGCCGATGTGGTCCTCATGCTGTTCCGTGAAGATTATTACAATCCAAACGAGGAGAATAAAGGCATCGCGGAAATCATCATTGCCAAACAACGCAACGGCCCGACCGGTTCGGTCAAGCTGGCATTCATCAAGGACTACACCCGTTTTGAGACACTTGCGCAAACCTAACCTCAAGGTCTTACGGCTACTGCTCGTGAGTGGCTGCCTCACCCTTGGTGCTGCGGACGGTCCGGGGGTGTTGTGGGCGGCCGAGGGCGATCGGGTTGTCGCGGTGGAGGTGCGAGGAGCCACGACCGTCGCCGAGGCTGCCGTGCTGGCCAAGGTCCAAACCAAGCCTGGCAGCCCGTATCAAGATCGTGTGGTGAGCGAAGACATCCGCCGGATCTTTTCGCTCGGTTATTTTACCGACGTCAAGGCGGACGTGGAAACGCTGCCGGAGGGAGCACGGTTAGTCTTCGTGGTCAAGGAAAAGCCCACCGTCACCGCCATCGAAGTGCAGGGCAATCGAGTGTTGCGCAAAGCCAAGATCATCGAGCTGTTTGCGCTTGCTCCAGGCGATCTCTACGACCCGCGCAAGGTCAAGGAAGGCATCGACTCCGTCACGGCTGAGTATTCTCGTCTGGGGTTTTCCCAGAGCGAGGTGCTCTCGCGCGTCGAGCTGGATGAGGAGGCGAACACGGCGACGCTCTATCTGCTGATCGATGAAGGACTGCGGATGCGGGTGCGCCAGGTGTTGATTGAGGGGAATCACGCTTTTCCAGATCGGCGCGTGCTGAAGCTGCTCAAGACCAAGCGGCGACGATGGTTTTCTTCAGGCGTCTTCAATGAGCAAGTGCTCGTCGAAGATCTGGATCGTGTGCGCGCTTTCTATCGCAAACACGGCTACCAAGACATCGAAGTGGATGAGGAGGTCTATCGCGACCCTAGTGGCCGGAGCCTCATCATCCATCTGAATGTGACCGAGGGGCTCCAACATCGTATCGGAGAGGTCGTGATTACGGGCACGGTGCTGTTTCCTGAGCCGGAGATTCGACGCGTGATTACGCTCAAGCCCGGTGCGGTGTACAATCCCGAGGCGCTCCAGGAGGATTTGCGGTTGATTAAGCAGTACTACGGCGACCGTGGCTACATCCATGCGGAAGTCGCGCCGGATCCGCAGCTTGATGAGGCCAACAAGCGGGTCAACCTGACCTACCGCATTACCGAACGTGAGCTAGTGAATGTGAGCCAGATCGATATTCGTGGCAATCTTCGGACAAGGGATGTCGTGGTGCGCCGCGAGCTGCGCATCGCGCCAGGCGAGCAATTTGATGGGGCTAAAATCCGCAAGTCGATCGATCGCCTCTACAACCTGGGTTTCTTTGAAGAGGTGAGCGTGGATACCGAACCCACCAAACATCCCGACCGCGAAGATCTGATTGTGAAAGTCAAAGAAGCCAAGACCGGCAGCTTCAGCTTCGGCGGCGGCTTCTCTTCGGTGGATCGGTTGGTCGGATTGGTGGAACTGGAGCAGCGCAATTTTGATTGGCGGAACTTCCCGACATTTACCGGCGCGGGGCAGGATTTGCGGTTCCGAGCCGAGGTCGGCACCGTGCGGCGGTATTTTGACGTCTCATTCACCGAGCCGTGGATCTTCGGGTACCCCGTATCCTTCGGTCTGGATGGCTATAACCGAACCCGGTTGCGTAGCCGCAGCATCGGGCTCGCGTTTGAGGAAGAGCGGCGGGGAGCCGGCGTGCGCCTGGGCAAGGAGTTCGGCGATTTTCTGCAAGTCGGATGGAACTATCAGCTGTTTCGTACCGAGATTTCCGATGTGGTGAATGAGGCCTCAGCCGATTTAAAGGCGGAGCAGGGACGCAGCACCATTAGCGAACTCGGCACGTCAATTGCCCTGGATCATCGAGACAACCGATTTGACCCGACACGCGGGTACTTCCTCTTTAGCTCCGCCGACTTAGCAGGAGGCCTCGTGGGAGGCGATCGGGACTTTTATCGCCTCCAAGGAGGGGCGAGCGGGTATGTGCCTCACCTTGGGCGGTTTGTCTTGGAGTCGCGTCTACGCACCGGCCTGGTGAATGAATACGGTGACAGCAATGAGGTGCCAATTTTTGAGCGGTTTTTTGGTGGTGGCTCAGGCACGGTTCGCGGATTTCGTGAGCGTCGGGTGGGGCCGGTGGATACCACGTCCAATGACCCCATTGGTGGTGAGGCCACCTTCCTCTTCACCCTGGAAGAGGTCATGTCCATTGTGAAAGATGAGCGCGGCAAATCGATTCTGAAAGGGTCGGTGTTCTTTGATGTTGGCGACGTCTGGCGTCGCGTCGGGGATTTTGGTGAATCGTTTGAAGCCGGCACCGGTGTGGGCGCGCGTGTCAACACGCCGATCGGACCGATTCGCTTGGATCTTGGGTTTCCGCTGACCGAGTTACGGGATGAGAAGCGAGAACCACGATTTCACTTTAACATCAGCCGCTCATTCTGACCGCCTAACGTAAGGGAGTGCCAATGAACCATCGCATCACTCAAGGATGGCTGATTGCTGGTGGCATGTTGCTGGTTGCCGCGCCGTATTCGGCCAGTCAGGCGCAGGAGTTCAAAGTTGGCTATGTGAATGTCAGGACAGTGTTCGACAACTATCAACGCACCAAAGCCTTAGATGCGGGCCTCGAGAGCAAGGGCAAGCAGAAAGAGGCTGAGTTGGAAGGCAAGATGAACGAGCTCAAAAAGATGCGCCAGAATTTGGAGCTGCTCAACGACCAGGCCCGGGAAGCAAAGGCGCGCGAGATCGAGGCCAGGGCGGATGAGCTGAAGCGCTTTCGCAACAATACCGCCCGCGATCTGCAGCGCGAGCGGGACGCAGCTGCGGAGGTCATTCGCAAAGACATCAAGCAAGCCATTGATGAGTATGCGCAAGCAAACGGTTTTACGATGGTGTTTGATGGCAGTGCCCTGATCTATGGGCAGGACGGACCTGACTTGACCGATGAAGTGCTCAGCATGCTCAATAGCCGAGGCGGGAAATCGAAGTCCGAATGAGCGAGTGGCAGTGCACGATCGCACGCGAAGTTTCCATGAGCGGATTAGGCATCCATACCGGGGCGCCAGTCTCCATTCGCGTCTTGCCTGCGTCTGCCGACACCGGGGTGGTCTTTGTCCGCACCGATCTGCCCCATCGGCCCGCCATTCCTTCACGCTCGGCGCAAATGGTGGATCTGGATAAGAGCGTGCGCCGCACGACCTTATCAAAAGATGGGGTCGAGATTCAGACGGTCGAGCATTTCATGGCCTCGCTCTGGGGCGCGGGCATCGACAATGTCTACGTTGAGATCTCCGGTATCGAGCTGCCAGGCCTGGACGGTTCAGCCGCGCCGTTTCTTCAGCGCCTGCTGGATGCCGGCACGACGGAACAGTCGACGCCTCGGCGGTATGTGACCTTGCGCGAGCCGCTCATAGTTGAGGACGGCGACTCCTCGATCGCCGTGTTTCCGGATCGTACCCTGCGCATCTCCTACATGCTCAGCTATGACCACCCGATCCTGAAATCACAGTTCGTATCCTTTCCGATGAACGGTTCGCCGTTTGCCGAAGCCATCGCGCCGGCCAGGACGTTCTGCTTGAAGGAAGAGGCGGAGGCGTTGCGGGCGGCCGGATTCGGCAAAGGAGCAACGTTCGAGAACACCCTCGTGCTGGATCACTCCGGGGTCATGAACAACACGTTGCGATTTGACGATGAGTTTGCGCGGCATAAAATTTTGGACCTCTTAGGCGATCTCTACCTGTTGGGCCATGTGCACGCGCATGTCATTGCCATCAAGAGCGGCCATCAGCTCAATGTGAAGCTGGTCAAAAAAATCACCCAAGCCCTGGAGCAATGGAAGACTGGATCGCTGCAGTCGGGCACGTCCGAAGTGATGGTCGGCCCGCGATTGGACATCACGCAAATCCAGAAAATCCTGCCACACCGCTATCCCTTTCTGCTGGTGGACCGAATCATCGAACTGACTGAAACGCGCGCGGTTGGTATTAAGTGCGTGACGATTAACGATTATTTTTTCAGGGGGCACTTTCCTGACCGACCAGTCATGCCCGGGGTGCTCATGGTCGAGGCGATGGCTCAAGTCGGCGGGATCATCATGCTCAATAAACGAGAAAACTTAGGCAAGCTGGCGTATTTCATGTCGGTTGATCGGGTGAAGTTCCGCAAGCCAGTCGTGCCAGGCGATGTCCTGGTGATCGAGGCGGAACTGGGAAAAATGAAACTGCGCACCGGACAGGTGATTGCGCGCGTCTTGGTGGAAGGGAAGGTCGTGTGTGAGGGCGAGCTCATGTTTGCGCTGGCAGAGTAGCCCATGCCTGTCCGCACGTCCCCCCGGGCCTCCTCACGGCGCGGCGCGGGCACTCAGGTACATCCTACGGCGATTGTGCATCCCCAGGCTAAGCTGGCGGTCGGGGTGCTCGTCGGACCCTATGCCATCATCGAAGAGCAGGTCACGATTGGCCGCGGCAGCCGGATCGGCGCCCACTGTGTGATTGAAGGCCATACCACCATCGGCGAGGACTGCCAGATTTTTACCGGGGCGGTGATCGGGAGCATCCCCCAGGACCTGCAATATCGAGGAGAAGCTAGCGCCCTGGTGATCGGCGATCGCAATAAGATCCGAGAATATGTGACGATCAACCCGGGGACGGAGGGGGGCGGTAACAAGACGGTCATCGGCTCGGATTGCCTCTTGATGGCCTATGCCCACGTCGCTCATGATTGCGTGATTGGGAATCACGTGATCCTGGCCAATAGCGCCGCGCTGGCCGGGCATATTACGATCGAGGATCGTGCCGTCATCGGCGGGCTGGTCGGCATTCATCAGTTCGTCCGAGTCGGCGGCCTCTCGATCGTCGGCGGCTGCTCCCGCGTCATCCAAGATATTCCTCCCTATTCGACCTGTGTTGGCTATCCCGCCCAAGTGTTTGGCCTCAATAATGAAGGACTCAGGCGGGCCGGCGTTTCAGCGGAAACCAAGCAGCGCCTCCATCGGGCCTTCCGCGTGCTGTTTCATTCCAAGCTTTCTATGAGCCACGCGCTCAAACAAGTCGCACAAGACGCCGACCACTCTCCAGAACTCCAGCATTTGCTCAGATTCATTCATGAGTCCAAGCGCGGCGTCTGTCGCGCGTAACGTGTTCAACCTAAGGCGTCACCGCAAAGACGCAAAACTCCGCAAAGGCGCAAAAGAGGCCCAAGAACTTCCTTTGCGTTTTCGCGAGTTTTTGCGCTTTTGCGGTGACGAATGTTGATGAGTGCCTCCATTGCCCTTATCGCCGGCGCCGGCCAATTTCCTTTTCATGTTGCGCAAGAGGCCAAACGTCACGGCGCGCGCGTGATAGCCCTGGGCATTCAAGGATGGGTGGATCACGGGCTGCGCGGGGTCGTTGACGTCTATGAGGAGATGGAAGTCGGCCAGCTCCAGCGGATGATCCAATGGCTCAAGGAGCAGGGGGCCAGGCAGGCCATCATGGCGGGGAAAGTCACGAAAGAGATCCTGTTTGATCCGCGCGCCACTCTCGATGTCGAGATGCAGCAGATCCTAAGTCGTGTGACGGACACTTCCGTAGCCGGACTGCTCGGGGCGGTGGCTGATCGCTTGGCGCAACACGGGATTGAGCTGCTGGATTCTTCGACGTTTCTGCGTGAGGCGCTCTGCCCGGCAGGCGTGCTGACCACCCGAACTCCAACTCCTTCTGAAACGCAAGACATTCAGCATGGACAACGAGCCGCACGCGCCATTGCGCAATTAGACATCGGCCAGACTGTTGTGGTCAAGCGCGGCGTGATCGTGGCGGTCGAGGCGTTGGAAGGAACCGATGCGGCAATCCGTCGTGCCCATCAATTGGCAGGGAACGAGCTCGTCGTGGTAAAAACTGCCGCGTCCAAGCAGGACCGCCGGTTTGATCTGCCGGTCATCGGTCCTTCCACTATTGAGACGCTGAAGACCTGCGGCGTATCATGTCTGGCGATGGAAGCCGGCTCAACACTGCTTCTTGAGCGTGATCAAGCACTCTCGCTAGCCAACTCCTCCAATATCTGCTTGGTTGGTATTCAGTAATCGATTGTCACGCCTCGAGATGATCCCCCCACCTGCCTTCGGCCCGCAGGGCCGACAACGCTTAGGATGGCCGAGTAGCTCGCCTGCGGCGAGCAGGCAGGTGGGGGGATGATCCCCCACCTGCCTTCGGCCTGCCAGCAGGGCGTGGGATGATTCCTCTCCGTGATACGATTCCCGCCGACCGCATCGCCTGGGTGACGCGAGGCCTCGTCCTGCTCAACATCGCGGGATTTTTTCTGGAGCTTCGGCACGGGCCCGCCTTAGAAGCCTTCGTCTACCGCTTCGGCGTGGTGCCGGCGCATTGGGGTATTAGCAGCCTCAGCGATTTCTTCGATTGGCCGCAGCTGTTCTTTACCTTAGTGACCTCGCAATTTTTGCATGGCGGCGTGCTGCATTTGGCCTCCAATATGCTCTATCTCTGGATTTTTGCCGACAACGTCGAGGATCGCGTAGGGCACGGCCGCTTCCTGGTGCTGTACCTGGCCAGCGGGGTCGTGGCGGCGCTCGCGCAACTGCTCATTACACCGCACTCGAGTGTGCCTATGGTCGGAGCGAGCGGGGCGATTGCCGGTGTCTTGGGCGCGTACTTCATTCTCTTTCCTTCGGCGCGAATCGTGGCACTCATCCCACTGGGATTCATCATGGAAACGGTCGAAATCCCCGCGTTTCTCTTTTTAGGCCTGTGGTTTTTGCTCCAATGGTTTCAGGGGCTCCTGGCCGTCGGGCAGGTGGCGGATGTGGGAGGCGTGGCCTTTTGGGCGCACATCGGCGGGTTTGTCGCAGGCATGATTGGCATTGCGCTCCTTCGTCCTCGTCGACGATGGTGACGACACAATAATGATGACGACGCAACAACTATTCGCTCAGGACAAAGTCGCCTACGGGAAGATCGAGCCGAGGTGTCGGTATTTCGGTATCTGCGGGGGCTGCGCGCTGCAGGATTTGGCCTATGAGGATCAGTTGATCCTCAAACGCGATCGGCTTCGGCGCGTCTTAGCAAGGGTGCCTGGCGCGGATCGGTTGGAAGTTGCGGGGTTAGAAGACCCGTGGCGCTATCGGAACAAGGCCGAGTTCACCTTTGGGCAGCACGATGATCGGCTGGTACTTGGCTACCATGCTGCGCGATCCTTTTGGCGAATCGTGGATTTAGAGGATTGCCTCTTGCTCCCTGAGTCGGCGATAGCGGTCGTCCGGGACGCGCTGGCCCTCGCCACCGAAACAGGGCTGCCATCCTACCAGCCCAGGACCCATCAAGGATATTTCCGTTATCTCCTCATTCGGGTCAGTCAGTCCACCGGCCACATGCTCGTGTGTCTGATGACGACATCAGGCAGGCGTGAGGTCATTGAGCCCATGGCGCACCAACTGCTCGCGCGACATCCGCACGTGGTCAGCGTCTACTGGGGGGTGACCGACGGCCTGGCGGATGTCGCCCAACCCCAAGAGCTTTTCGTGATGGCCGGCGCGCCGTATCTGGAGGATCGACTGGGGCCTTTTAGCGTGCAGCTGCACCCGTTAAGCTTTATCCAGCCTTCAAGCCGCCAAGCCGATCGGCTCTATCGTGATCTGATGGAAGACGTGGCTCAGCAGGCAGGGGAGATCGCGTGGGATGTGTATTGCGGTGTTGGCATCATCGGGTTGTATCTCGCTCGGCGATTCAAGAAGGTCTACGGCATTGATATCGAGCCGCACCATATCGAATTGGGCGCTCGCAACGCAGCGGCAAACGGCGCGGACAATATTCGATTCATCGCTGGGCGGGCGGAAGTGCTCTTGCGCGATCGGCGCACCTGGCTGGCGGAGGCCAAGCCGGATGTCATCGTCGTGGATCCGCCAAGATCCGGGCTGCATTTGGATGCCGCCTCATCGCTTTTGGCCGCGCGTCCCCGCACGTTGGCGTACGTCTCATGCAACGCGCAGGCCTTAGCGCGAGATCTTGCGGTCCTGACGAGCAGCTATCCCCGCTACGAAGTTTCAAACCTGCGAGCCTACGACATGTTCCCGCAAACCAACCACGTCGAAGTGCTAGCCGCTCTTCGGAGGATTTAAGAGGTCTTCAGCACGCGCAGCATCTGCGCGTGGATGCGACCGTTGGAGGCGACGAGCCGTCCGTCGGTCAAGCGCGGCGTGTGGCCATCGAATCCGCTGATCCGTCCGCCTGCCTCTTGAACGATCACGATACCCGCGGCGATATCCCACGGCCAGAGGTCCTGTTCGTAAAACCCTTCCAGTCGACCGGCGGCGATCGCGGCTAAGCAGTAGACGGTCGAGCCAATTCGTCGCACACCGTGCGAGCCGGCCTGAAATCTCTCAAACCATTTGAGGTACAACTGCGGGGATTTCGAAAACCTCGACGAGAATCCTGTAGAGAGGAGGCTCTCAGCAAGACGAGGGGTCGATGAGACGCGAATGCGCCGCCCATTCAGGAACGCCCCGCCGCCTTTGATGGCGCTAAAGAGTTCTCGGCGCATTGGATCATAGATGACGCCCACCGCGAGCTCACCGTCGCACTCCAGGCCGATGGACACGCCGAAGATCGGCAGACTGTGGACAAAATTGTTCGTCCCGTCCAGCGGGTCGACAATCCATCGGCAGGAGGAGCCGTGGGAGCGCTGACCTTGCTCTTCGCCAAAGAAATCGATAGTGGGCGCGGCCCGGCGCAGCATCTTGTAGATGAGCCGCTCGGCTGCGCGATCCGCGTCGGTCACCAGATCAATCCGGCTGCGCTTTGTCGACACGCGTTTTGGCTGATTCACACGACGGGCCAGGAGAGCGCCGGCTTGGCGCGCGGCCCGTGCGGCCACGCGCGCGTACGAAGCCAGGGCAGAGGACATGGGTCGCATTATACCTGAAGAAAGATTCCAATTGCACTGCTGATCGAATCGTGGTATCTGAAGAACAGCCATGGCAAAACGACCCTATCAGCGCCGACGCTATCTGGTGAATCCCACGATGCAGTACCGGTTCGTCGGGGTCATGTTGCTCGTCCTCTTACTGATGGCGGCAGGAGCTCTGGGAAGTGTCTACCTGTCGCTGTGGATTACCCTACAGACGTACGGATTGACTCACAATGCTCTCGCGGTGGCCCAACTGAGCACCGTGGGACTCATTGCGACGATCGAGCTCCTCTTGATCGCACCCCTGGTGATATGGGTGGGGATTCGCCTGACGCACAAAGTGGCCGGCCCTCTGGTTCGCATTGAAGCCGCACTTGCCGCCATGGCACAGGGCAACTTTGACGTGCATTTAACGCTCCGCAAAGGCGATTCACTAGTGGAGATCGCCAATTCCATCAATACGCTTGCCAGCTCGCTGCGCGCCCGCCGATCATAACCGCCCGCGTGATTCTTGCCATTGATCAGGGGACAACAGGTACCACGGTGCTCATTGTGGATCGGCGCGGGCGCGTCATCTCGCAAGCGTACGCCGAGCTGCCCCAACACTATCCCCACCCAGGCTGGG
Organism: uncultured Planctomycetales bacterium; assembly: GCA_964401235.1. Classification (GTDB taxonomy): domain Bacteria; phylum Omnitrophota; class Gorgyraeia; order Aquiviventales; family Aquiviventaceae; genus CAYNXT01. The sequence continues at coordinate 6,486 of CAYNXT010000021.1, read as the reverse complement.
TGGCGCATCGACCCGATCAGATTCTTTCGGTCACGCGCTCCGTGATCAAGCGCGCTCTCGCCGAGCGCCGCATTGCTCCAGCTCGCATCGAGGCCATCGGCATCACCAATCAACGAGAAACGACGATCCTGTGGGATCGCCGGACCGGTCGCCCGCTCGCCAATGCCATCGTATGGCAATGCCGTCGCACCGCGCTGCACTGTGAACGATTACGCGCACGCGGCTACGAACCCGACATTCGACGAAAAACCGGACTGGTGCTGGATGCCTATTTCTCCGGGACGAAACTACACTGGCTGCTAGAGCATGTAGCAGGCGCTCGAACCCGCGCACAGCAAGGGCGCTTGGCGTTCGGGACGGTCGATAGTTGGCTGCTCTGGCATCTGACGGGTGGCGCGGTGCATGCGACCGATTTTACGAACGCCTCGCGCACGCTTCTCTATAACATCCGCACGCGGCAGTGGGATCCTTCACTGCTGCGCGTCTTTGGCGTGCCGGCGTCGCTGCTGCCCGAAGTGAAGCCTCCGAGCGGCCTGTTCGGGAAGACCGCGCGCATTGGGATGCTGCCGGCTGGCATTCCAATCACCGGGATAGCTGGAGACCAGCAAGCCTCGATGGTGGGACATGGCTGTGTGCGTCCAGGAACTGCAAAAAACACGTATGGCACAGGCTGCTTTCTGCTCCTCCACACCGGCCGGCGCATCGTCCAAAGCCGGCATGGGTTGGTGACCACGCTGGTCTATGGGGGGACTCCTCAACCCGCCTATGCATTGGAGGGCAGTGTGTTTATTGCAGGCGCGGCCATTCAATGGCTGCGAGATGGACTGGGGTTCATTCGCTCGGCTGCGGAGACCGAACCAATTGCTCGGCGCGTCAAGGAGACCGGCGGCGTGTATGTTGTGCCGGCGTTTGTCGGGCTGGGCGCGCCGTATTGGGACATGCATGCGCGCGGCGCGATTGTAGGTCTCACGCGGGGATCCAGCCGCGAGGTGATCGTGCGCGCAACACTTGAGTCGCTCGCCTATCAAACCCGCGATGTGGTGGAGGCCATGCAACGTGATAGCCGCATACGTCTGCACGAGCTTCGCGTGGATGGTGGAGCGGCGCGCAACGACTGGCTCATGCAGTTTCAGGCGGACATCCTTGGTATTCCCGTCGTCAGGCCCGCGATGGTGGCCAACACCGGCAAAGGAGCCGCCCTCCTCGCGGGGATGGCGATTGGCTGGTGGACGGTGCAAGACCTTGAGCGATTTGTCGGGCATCCCGAACACCGGTTTACTCCCCGTATGGGGACGGCCCAGCGCGCCAGGCTCTATCACGGCTGGCAGGATGCGGTAACCAGAGTCCGGACGAGCTGATGAAATGACCAACCAGCAATGGCGAATCCAAATCCTGGTCATCCTTTTGAATGGACTCTTCACGGCGATTAGTGGCAGCGTCGCATTTTCAACCGCATGGAGCTGGTGGCATTGGCCATCCCCTCTTTGGATTCTCCACAGTGTTGCAGCGATACCCAACACGATTACGAAAGATCTTGGAGAAGTGGTGATTGCCTCATGGTTCGCAGGAACGGTATTTGCCCCATTTCTTATACAATTCTTGAGGTATTGGCAGGCGAATACGTACCGGGGCTTCATGCTTGCGAGTATGCTTGCGGGAATCCTCTATGTGTACCTGACAGCTTGTCTGGCGTTCGTGCTGTGTGTTCCCCTCTTCATGATGGGCAAACGCTACGTCTCGGGGAGTCCGTTCGGGTTTGTGGTATCAATCATCTTCGCGATGATACTTAGCGTATTTGTCGCCATCCCGATGGCATTGATCCTCTATGGTCCGCCCATCCTTCTTGGCGGAGCGGTGATTGGGCTATTCAATGGTTGGGTTGTTTCCAAAAGTGCCTCTACGGGGCCTCATGCGACGGCGAATTGAACTCTTAGCTCGGCTACGCGCCCAGCGCTTCGATGTGCTCATTATCGGCGGCGGCATCGTCGGGGCGGGGATCGCGCGGGATGCGGCGATGCGCGGTCTGAAGGTTGCGCTGGTCGAGCAAGGAGATTTTGCCAGCGGGACCAGTTCGAAGACCTCAAAATTAATCCATGGCGGCTTGCGCTATCTTGAGCAGGGGCAGCTGGGGCTGGTGCGCGAGAGTTTGCGCGAGCGCCAGATCCTGCGCACCATTGCCCCCAGCTACGTTCATCCACGCGCGTTGCTCTTGCCTCTCTATGTCGGGGGCAGCCGTCCGGCTTGGAAGGTCAACATCGGATTGTGGCTGTATGATCTGCTGGCCGCCGGCCGGAACCTCCGCCCGCACCAAATGCTCTCCGCCAAGCGCGCCTTGGCCCTTGAGCCCAATCTGAGTGTCGATGGGCTCATGGCCGCCGCCCTCTACACGGACTGCCATATGGATGACGCGCGAATCTGTTTGGCGAACGTCCTGCAAGCTGAGAGCTTCGGCGCGACATGCGTGAACTATGCTCAGGTGCATGGCCTGCTGAGCGTGCAGGGCCGCGTCAGCGGCGCGGTGGTTGAAGATCGTCTGCGGCAGCATACCTTTGAGGTGCAGGCGGAAGTGGTCGTGAACGCCACCGGCCCATGGACCGACCGGCTCAGGCGCCTGAGTCAACGCGATGCGCCGCAACGAATCTCGCCCACGAAAGGCATCCATGTGATTTTACCTCGTTTGGCCCGGGAAGCCTTGTTCGTCGAGTCGGCTCGCAACCGGCGCATGATTTTTGTCTTGCCCTGGGGTTCAGACTACACCCTGCTCGGCACGACAGAAGGCCTTGTGGATCGCCCCCTGGAGAGCCTTCGCGCCAACGGCGACGAAGTCGGCTATTTGCTTGATGAGGTGAATCGTGTGCTCGTCGGCCGCCATGTCACGGCCGATGATGTGCTGGCCACGTTTGCCGGAGCGCGTCCGCTGCTCACCTATGCCGGCTCATCGAGTGCCGCCTCGCGGGAACACCGTATTGAGGAAGACCGTTGGGGGCTGCTCAGCGTCATGGGTGGGAAATACACCACGTACCGTCTCATGGCGCAACAGGTGGTGGATTGGCTGGTGCGTCGCCTGCGCCGGCGTGTGGATCGCTGCTTGACGGATCAAATCAGCCTCGTGGAAGAGATCCATCCCGTCTCGCTAGAGCAGTGGCGGCATTTGACGAGCCGGGTTGATCCGGATGTGCTCGCGCGATGCCTGGCGCGTTATGGCGCGGGAACGTTTCGCCTTCTGCGAGTGCTGGAACGCGACCCGGCGCTGCTGCAATCGATCTGCCCACATCACGAACACATCATGGGAGAACTGCTGTACAGTGTCGAGCATGAACAAGCCTGCACCATCACTGACGTGCTTGCACGTCGTACGCGGATCGCGTGGAGCTCGTGTCAGGGGCTCGATGTTCTCTCTTCGCTCGGAGAGGTCTTGCAGCAACACGGTGGATATTCACGCGCCACCGTGGAGTGGCAGATTGACGAGTATCAGGCCTTCCTTGCGCAAGGGCTGGCATTTCGCACCTCGCGCCCAGGTGAGCAGCTCTGGACGGCCCAAGCCATGCAAGAACGCGCATGAGCGATGCAGGTGCTGCCATCCCAGCTCGGCAGTATGCCCGTATTCGCTATCGGCTCTTGCTCGTCGACCTCCTCGCCGCATTCGCCATTCTGACGGTCTTCCAGTGGACCGGATTCTCACAATCGCTTGCACGCTGGTGGTCGGACCGCGTCGCATACGAACCGCTCGTGATTCTCGGCTATATGGCTGTGTTCGGCATCGTCTATTACCTCCTGATGCTCCCGCTGCATTTTTATGCCGGGTACCTTCTGGAGCACCGCTTCGGCTTGTCCCGACTCACGCTGCGCGCCTGGCTCCTACGCGAGACAAAGCATCTGGCGGTGAGTGCTCCAATTGGACTGCTCCTTGTGGAGGGAGGATACGCGCTGCTGCGTCACGCTCCTGGAAGCTGGCCGATCTGGGCTACGGTGGGGTGGATAGGGGTGAGCGTGATCCTGGCGCGAGTATTTCCCACCGTGTTGCTTCCCATTTTTTATAAGACAGAACCCCTGGCTGATGAAGCGCTGGTGAACCGACTCTTAGAGTTGTGTCGGCGCACCGGCATTTCCACCCTGGGGGTCTTTCGCTTTCACCTTGGAACCGAGACGCGCAAGGCGAACGCCGCGCTGGCCGGGCTCGGCAAGACGCGTCGGGTGTTGGTGTCCGATACATTGGTCTTTGAATTTAGTCCAGCGGAGATCGAAGGGGTGCTCGCGCACGAGATCGGGCATCATCGCTATCGCCATATTGTGAAGCTCTTGGTGCTGAGTGCCGTCGGATCTTGGGTCGCGTTTAGTCTAACGAACGTTGTCGCCCCAGTGTGGATTGAGGCTCTGGGGCTTCAAAACCTATCTAATATTGGCGGGTTTCCCATGGTGATGGCGTGGTTGTCGATCCTGGGATTGGTCGGGCTGCCGCTGCAGAATGCGCTCTCGCGCTATTTTGAGCGGCAATGCGACCGGTTTGCGGTGTCGATGGCGGACCCTCAAGCATTTGCCGGGGCGTTGCGCCGCCTCGCAGCGCTGAATCTGGCGGATCCGAACCCTCCGCGATGGATCGTCTGGATGTTCTATGACCACCCCCCGATTACCGAGCGCATCAACGCCGCCGAACAATCAGCTTCAGGTTCTGGGTTCAGGGTTCTGGGCTCAGGAGAACCGTCCTCAGCCCAGAGCCTAGAGCCCTGAGCCTGTTGGAACTATGACCGCGGATCCGGTGTCTAATCTAGCGGGTGAGCCGGCGCTGATTGAGCGCGCGCAGGGTGGAGAACTCGCCGCCTTTGATCAGCTCGTGCTGCATCACCAGCAGGCGGTCTTTGCCGTCGCGCTGCGCATGCTGGGCAACTGGGATGAGGCGCAAGATATCGCGCAGGATGTGTTCGTGCGCGCGTACCAGGCCATTCGCACTTTTCGGCGCGAGGCGAAGTTGTCAACCTGGCTTATCTCGATTACGATGAACCTGTGCCGTAACCGTCGTCGATGGTGGGCTAGGCGTAAGGGTCTGATCGTGGCCTCGCTGGATGATTCGGCTGATTCGGAGCAGGAGTCACTTGGGCAACAGGTTGCCGATCCATCTCCGGGTCCAGCCGCGGTCACGCAGCAGCGCGAGCAGCGACAGCATATCCTGCGCGCGCTAGAGCAGTTGGATCAGGCGCATCGCAGCGTGATCGTGCTGCGGGACCTGCAAGGCTATTCGTACGAGGAGATCGCCCAGATGCTTGGTTGCCGCGTGGGCACCGTGAAGTCGCGAATCAGCCGAGCCCGGCATGCGCTTCGGGCTCTTTTGGGCGAGCAGGACCGATGAACTGTCACGACTATCAACAAAAACTCTCTCCATTTTTAGATGAGCAGCTCTCCGTGAAGGAGCGCGCGCAGCTTGAAGAGCATCTGATGGATTGCACCACTTGTCGAACGGAGTTAGCAGGACTTAAGCAGCTAGTACATTCGCTCCGCGCGATGCCAAAACCACAAACGCCTGATTTGCTCTCCGGCATTCATCAGAAACTCGCAGGTGTTCCCTGGTGGACGCAGTGGGCCGAGCGCTTTACCGCTCCCTGGCCGATCAGCCTTCCGCTGCACGGCTTAGCGCTTGCCACCACCGCGCTGGTCGTCATCATAGTGATGAGTGCGCAACGCCAGCCGCTGCAACTAGCCTCGATGCCGACTAGACAATCAGGCGGCAACATGCAGCAGAATAAGCGGGATGACAAGGGGCTAGATGTTCTTACAGTGCATGGAGATCGGTCGTCATTTGAACGAGCGAAAGACGAACGGTTAGGTCAGCCGCAAGGAGCCACAAACAAACTCGGGGTGTTGGCAGCTGTCGGCGGGCATTCCGAAGAAGAGCAATCGCGCTCAAGACTCTCTGGGATAGAGCCGGTGGCAGCACCTTCTGCAGTACCTGTCGGTCAGGGCTCGGCAACACCGATACTCCAAGTCCAATGGCGCGTGGCGAGCTGGTCAGAGGCCATGGCCAAAATCGCCGAATGGATGCGCATTCGTGGCGGAACGATGACGGTGGTCGATGAGCGGCATCTTTCCATTACGCTTCCTGTGGTGTCCGTGCAGGAGTTTCTTGAGCGGTTCTCCACGAACCCTCCACCATGGAACCCTGTGACCGATTACGCCTTACCGGTCACCATCTCACTCGAACTGATACTCGCCGAATAGTTCTTCCGTTTACCCCTTTGTACGTCCGCTCCGCATTCGGCCTGCCACCCCCACCTATAGGATAAGCCTCCGACTTGCCTGCGAGCGACCTATGCGGGTTCAGCCCGCAGGACGCGGCCAGGTCGTTAACCCACAGCCACCGCTGTCTGAACCCCGCCGCTTCGCGCAGCGAAGCACCCCGGCGGGGGGAGTTCGGTGGCTGGGCCGCGACCAAGGGCGCTCGGAGGTCGGATCGCCAGCGCGCTCCGACACTTCCTCGCCGCCAGCGGCTCGGTC
>CAYNXT010000020.1:0-16100 GCA_964401235.1 uncultured Planctomycetales bacterium | reverse complement strand
GCCAGCTTCTTGGTGCAGCAGTTTGGCGCAGCCGGGGCGATCAACCTCACGGCCAGTCACAACGGCGGTATCGGATTTACGAGCCACGAAGGACACGAAGAGTTCTGGAATGGCTTGGAGTTCATCCCGGCGCATTCCGGCCCAGCCGAACTCGACGTGACCAACCGACTCACCGAGCTGGCCGTTTACTTCCAGCGCCGCCTACGCTGGCGCTATGCGCTCAGCCGCGCGCCGCCGGCTGCGTCAGCACCCACGCAATTCGATCCGCACGTCACACGCCTCAGTCCAGAACACACCTTCTCGGTCTACCTGTATGCGCTCAAGACGGTCGTCAATCTCGATGCGATCCGGCACGCGCTTCGAGCTGGCACGATCCAACGCCTGATCATCGATGTCAAACATGGCACAGCCGGCTGGTTCTATCGCGCACTCATGCGGTGGCTGGGATTGGAGGAAGGCCATCACTACGTGATCCTGCATGAGACGCCTGATCCCAGCTTTCCCGAGAACAACCAGCCTGGGTATCCCGATCCCACCATTGCCAGCTCCTCACTGGACGCGTGGCGCCTGGTTCAGGAATTGCACCAACAGGGGCTGACTCGTGTCTACGCGCTCATCCACGATGTCGATGCCGATCGGCACGCCATTTTGGATGCGAACCTACGTGCGCTGAACATTGAGCAGGCGGATGACACGGTCGCAGCCGAGGCCGAAGCCAGCGCCCCGGTTATGAGTGTGAACCAAGACATGCCGATTCTGCTGCAATATGAGCGCCAGCAGGAGTTCCGGGCTTGGGCGCGCGCGCATGAGCCTGAACTCTTCGAACAGCTTGATGAATTCATGGACGGTCCGCAGCTTCGAGCTACCAAGCGCTACCGCCACGCCCGCGCGGCCTTTGAGCAGGCGCAGCCCTCCTTTGTTGTGGGACGCACCGTCGGCACGTCGCATTTGGTGGATGCGGTGGCCGCCCTCTGGGGGTTGCGCGTCGAAGAGACCCCAGTCGGCTTTAAGTTCTTCAACTCCATGATGCGCGAAGGGGCAGCTCCTGCCGCGGTGATTGCCGGTGAGGAAAGCGGCGGCGTCAACCTGCGGGGTCCCGAGGGGTTTATTCATCTCAACAAAGACGGTCCGCTGGCTGTCCTCAAAATGATGGAAGTGGTCGCGCGCACCGGCCTCTCACCGGCCGAGCTGCTGGCGCGGATCATGCAAGATTCCGACGTCGGCTACTACGAATGGCGCCGGCCCGCGGCCAAGTCTATTTCGGATCGCAGTCAATGGATGGCGTTTGTCGAGTGGTTTAACAAGACGGCGGTGCATGAATTGCGGCAGCGGGTCATGAATGGTCAATTGGCCCACCTCGATGGCGTGGAGCTCGATCTGGAGCGCACGACGTTCAAGGACGGCATCAAGCTCGTCTTCACCGATGGTAGTTGGTTGCTTATTCGTCCTTCTGGCACCGAGTTTGGGCTACGTCTCTATGTGGAAGCCAAGCACATCGAACACGCGCAGGCGATTGCGCTGCGCCAACGAAATTTCGCGATCGGCGATCGGCTCCGCGATCAGCTCATTGTCGAATTCCAGCACGCGCAAGCTCGAAAGAAAGATCGCAGCCAGGAGGGCGCTGTCGTGATGCGCGTCAGCGAGGCGGTGCAACTCGCGGCTGGCGTGGCGGCAGGGCTCGTAGCGACGGCGGTGGCTTTTGCAAGCTGGCCTGGGCTTGGTGGGTGGACCGGACTTATTGGCGAGGGCGTGACGGGACTCGTCTGGCTTGTAAGAGGGCGAGCTGGATCAACCCTTGCGGTGAGACAAGGGGTGGGAGCGGGGAGCAGTACCACTGAGCCGAGCCAAAATGCCTTGCAGCACCCGAACCTCCAGCCCACTCAGCTTCACGGAGACCGTCTTGCGGCGTGGTTTAGGAATACCCCAGCCCAGCCTGATGCGCTTACGGATCGCACGCTGATCTTGCGAGATAACCGCGATGTCTATGCTCTTGCGCCGCCATTTCCGTTTCGACAACGCGTGTCAGTGGCGTACCACGCTCCAAACGCCATGTATCTCTCTGGTCATAAGATCAGGCCGCATAGTCACGCGGAGGCCTTCTTCCTTGAGCTCGGTTTTAAGTGGGAAGGGGATGAGTTGGTGAAAGCGTTGACCGAACAAGGGGCAGCCCAGCCTCTCCATGTTGGTGCTGCGCCCAATATTCTCCACACGCGCGATGCGCCCCGCGAATTTCTTGACCAGGCGATCACGCGTAGCCGTGCAGCTGAAGACGGGTTTGCCCTCTCCTGGCCTGTGGAGGAAGTGGCGTGGGCACTGGCCGGTGTAACCGTCACGCTGCTGTGGGTATGGTTCTTTGTTATCAGGGAACATCGCAATCACTGGAATGCTTTGGTCGAAACAATGCAGCACCGGATTGCAGAGGGACATACGCTCCGTCTCGTTACCACGGATACGATTCTCAATCAACTATCAGCTGAAGATCAGCTGAAGCATCTGAGCCAGCGGATACGTTGGCATACTCTATTACCGACGCTCTTTGGCTTGCTCTTGGCTGGTGCCGTTGGGGCTTGGGTGTCGATAGATTGGATGTTCGAGCAGGGCTATTGGCTCCCTCTCCTTGCTGCTGGAGTGAGTTGGCGAATGCTCCCGCAGCTCCAAGAAAGGACTGCGGAGTCAGAGATCTTCGTGGTCATGCCGCGTGCCACTGTGTCAAAATCTCCCGCCGATTCGCCATCACCCTCACGCAGCCCAGGCGAAGGCGGCACGGTGCAGAGATCGCGGGCTGAGCAAGGAGCCGTCACTGTTCACATTAACCTGGATCAGACAGCACAGAGCGTGACCCTACGCAGTGCCTTGAAATGGGTCTCACACCTGAGTGATTCCAGAGCGAGGGGGTGGCTTCGACGGATTATCCGATCTGCGAGACGTATTCAGGCCAGGCGAGAAGAGTCATCTCCGATCAGCACGCAGCAGGTCGCCAAAGATCTTGGGACCAGTCGAGACACGGTTCGCCATTGGCTCGACACCACTGATGGGTGGGAAGTTTCCGGTGTGACGCGTGGATATCGTCCCGCACGGCCGAAGGTTGCGAGCCGCTCGCGGATTGTTGCCGTCGTTGGACAGCGACGTAGTAAGCCAGGTCGCCCCCGCCACGTGCCGTTACAGGAAGTGGCTCAAGCCTTAGATGTGACAGAGAAATGGCTGCGGTATCGTCTAGCTAGTTATGGTGGGGCTGGCGCGCTTGGGATTGAAGAGACTCCGAGAAATCAGCGAGCGGCCATGACATGGCAAGAAGCAAAGACGAAACTATCTCCTGGCGAACGTATCGTCTGGCAGCGAGAACGTCGAAGGTGGCCGCAAGCACGGCTTGCACGCTTCCTGAAGATTTCGCCGTTTGCTGTGAGTAATTGGGAGTTGAACATCTTTTTGCCCAAGGCCGCTCATCGACGACGGCTAGCCGTCTTGTTCAAGGTTTCCGAGCAGGAATTGTTTCAGCTGAACCAGATTGATCGTTCACGCCATCCTCAGCCTTCCATGTCCACCGAAGCCGGTTCGGTGCGTGAGGGGCGGGTGGCGGTGGTCGACTCGCACGAAGAGGCCCTCAACGTGCTTGAAGCTATGCGAGCCAAAGACGAATGTCCTCGCGGAGGCTGCCTGGTCGTGACCTTTGACTCACATAGCGATCTGTTCGGAGGAAGTCCGGAAGGCTACTGGCTTTCGAGTGGCTGGCGACGCGGACTGGTCCATCGAGACTCCTGGCGATACTGGATGCAACCACTTCCCATGCATCGCGCGTGGGACCGCAGCCCACAGGCACGCATCCAGTCGCTTCGGAGCTTTGTGGCTAGACGCATTCCGATCGTAGTATCCATCGACCTAGACTATTTCTCTCTGAAGGCAAGCCCCAGATTGCAGGGAGTTGGCGATTGGGGGTCTGACACCGCCCACCACCTGACGCTGGCTGAAAGTCGCCAAGAGATTGAGCGCATAGCTGCACTCTTTAGCGCAGAGCAGATTCCCATTGCCCGGGTGATTGTCGCTCGCTCTTGGGGGTTGCCCCAGTCAGACCGCAACTATCTCGCCCCCGAGGCTGATCTTGCTTACGTGGAAGCACTGGAACAGATGATCGGTCGGGCTTTTGGTGATGAAACCGGCTCGGTGCGAGCTTCTCTCGTGGCATCAAGAATAGACAGGCTCCAAAATCTGTTTGGCTTTACCATTCCAACGATTGCACGACATGCCAAAACAACCCCTGTGACAGTTCGGCGAGCTGCTAATGGCGCGCTTCCTTCTCATGCCGATTCAAGGCGCGCACTACTATTCGCTGTCAGAGAGATGGAGCGGTGGGGTCCTGTGAATCGGTTAGTCGACATGATCTACGAAGCGGCTGTCGAGGCGATCATTGTTTGTGTGGTAGCCTCGGGTCAAAGTGCCAAGCGCATTGCACGCGAAACATTGTCTGACGAGCACGCTATCGTCGATATCCTACAGCACCGAACCTTGAAACCAGAAATCTTTACGATGCAACTGTTATGGGATTGGGTCGTTCGACACGGGTGGAGAGAATTCACAACAGCCCTCTGGCTAGCAGCGCTCCACGCACGCATAGATCAGACCAAACAATCAGCCAACGCGATCGCCAGTGCAACAGGGCTCGAAATTCATACGGTACTCGATTTTCTCAAGCTAAAACCCACACGAAGAACCGTCTTCTCGCAAGAGACGTTCGAAACGCTTTGGAAGTGGGTCGACCAGTTTGGGTGGGGTGAATGGCTCAAGGCAATTTGGCTGGCTGGGTTGTACCATCGGTTGTTCGTGCTCCGCGTTAGCAGGCGAGAAGTGGCCGAGGCGACGACTCGTCTTGATCGGAGAACCGCAACGTCATTTCTCAAACACAAGCGTGTCCCGCGTCGAGCTCCCTCATTGGAAGCACTCGTAAGGGCCATGGAAGCGCTTGAGGAAAAGGCGGTAAGGAACAGAGCGTCAATCAAAGAGGCTCAGAGTGAAGTCGTCCTATTCCGAGCAGCAGACCGTTTGCGTCGGGCTCAGGTGGAAGAGGTACCGTTGCAACCGTTTCTTGGCAGCTTCTCACTACCTAGCTATCGAGTAGAGGCGATCTTGAAGCATGGGCTTCGACGTGAAACTCGCCCGAAGTTTCAGACAGGGGTGACGGAGCTAGCCTTTGGTCCAACTATTTTAATGGTTCGAGGGCTCCACTCCTGGTTCAGTGATTTAGATTTGGCCATGACGACATTGGAGCGCGAACTAAATAAGTTGGAGCTAACTGACCATTTTCTGACCGTTGTGGCTGCCCTCTTGGCCTATGCGGAGTATGTCAACATGGCGTCAAGAACCTATCGACAACTTGCCCAAGTGATTCGAGCAAGCTGCAAATCCGCTTACGGACCCGAAACTCGCCAACGTATTTTTGAATGGCTTGAAGAAACGGCACAGTCTCATCGTCAATCCTCAGAGGGTGAAGCCGGCTCGGTGCGTGATGATCGCAACGACTCCCAACTCCCTCCAAGCAGACGAAATGTGTCGTGGTGGGAATCGGTCCTGGAAGTGGTGACCCCCTCAATAACGCAGCATGATCTCGAGCGGGAGCGATGGCTCAAGCGGGTTCAGAGTCGCCGGCTGGGCATGCGCCAAGAAGCTGAGGCTCGGCTTCAGGAGTTCTTTGCTGACTTGACGACGTTGCGCACTATCGCCTATTTGATTGGGCATGTTCAGGAGGCCTATGAGTCGCTCCTGCTGACGATTCAGGAGCTTCTCAAACGACCCTACTACTATGTTCCCTTAGAAATGTTCGGAGCCATTCGTGATATCTTCCGCTGGCTCAGCGACCACCAGTCAGGGTTATATCATCACTTCGTTTACGGTTTCTTAGGCGGGATTGATTCTTTGCAATGGACCTTTGAACCACCTTCAGCGGGAAGCCAGTCTCAGACCGTTCATCGACGATTTAGATTGCTCCATGAGAAGCGCAACGTTAAAGCCGGCAGCGAAGGCGGCATGGTGGTGGCGACGGGGAGGGCGGCCCAGATTGTAGGCGAGCAGATCAGAGCGTGGCGCCAGGCTCCCGATCCACGAAGTGCACCACTCTCCGAGGTGCTTCCACTACTTACACGCCCCAATCCAGAGCATGCATTGGCGGTACTGGTACGTCTGTGGGAGGAAATGGCCCCGCTTCGCGGTGAGCAGAGGTTACGCGCCTTATCAACTCGAGCGCCTCCAGCTCCGACTCTACACGTTGCATTCGAGCTACGCGAGATGCTCCCCTCCTTAGTGTTGGCTACCCAGCATTCCTCAGAGGAAGTCAGACGGCAAGCACATCAACTCCTTCGGCAGTTGCGTCCACGACTCATTGTCAGAGCCTACCTATGGGCACTCGTCAATGACGTTAAAGCCTATCGCCTTGCAAGCCAACCCTCTCCATGGTGGCAGTTGAGCAGGCGACTACGTAATGCTCGGCAGCGTCAAAAACTCCATGCACGTCTCGATGATCTCTGCGAAAATCTCCGGACTGTTCTCAATCGGTTTAATCAGGCCGATTTCCAGAGAGCATTCCAACCTATCGTTCAACAGACTGCTCGTTGGGCTCACGCCCAGGAAGAATGGGCGAGTTTGCCGCTGGTGTTGCGTCAGCATTTGAGCCGTTTGTTTCAATGGCTCCAGACTTGGGATCCTCGTCTTTATACGCATGTTGTGAATAGTCATTTACACGGCTTTAGTCCAGTCTATTCACCGGGCGAAGCCGGTATGGTGCGGCGGTCCGCCGCAGTCGGACAAGGTCGGGCAATTCAGGAATGGCGCCGATGGTTCTTGAAGCGTCTTGGGCGAACCCACCCTCAACGATGGCTCCAGTTACGAGGACCTCACGGCCATACACTCGAAGAGGTCCTTTCCGAGCACCACCTTGTCCCATTCGATCCTGGAGCAGACGAAGAGGAGGGCCATAATCCGCGCTATCACCTCGTCTACCCGATCGCTTTCGTGCAGCGTGGCCATGGAAGGCTCGAGGTGGCAGTAGATCGGAACATGAACGGGTGGGCCGATGATGGAGAGATCGTATTCCTCCAGTCGATCGAGCGCGGCCGCCAGGGGCGAGCCACGATCAATCTCGTGGCTGATACCTATGCGGGGCTGAGGGGGTGGGCCAACTTTATCGGCTTGCGGCGATGGGATGATGAGTTTCGCCTCTATGTCAGGGTTCGTCTCTTTCCATTAGGGCCGGCGCGAGTCGGGTACCGTGCCGTGATCGAACGGCTCCATCTAAAAGTGCGACGAATCAATGGAACCGAGCCGCACCCACTCGATATGAACCCCACCATCTGGATACCGATTCTTGAGCAGGCGCTCAAGCGCTGGCTGCGCGAGCATGGGATCAGCGCGCATCGTATCCAGATCGCCAACGACGCACGGACTTGGGCTGCGTATTCCAGCACATTTACCGTGAAGTGGAAAAACGGACTTCATCTTTCCCCTGCAGTAAACTTTAGAACGTTAAGCCGACTCGTTGGAGAGTTGAACGTGTGGACGCTCTTCGAGAATGCCAATGGTGATGTCACGCACCCAGAAAACGTCCCGGGGATCATAGATCTTGCGATTCAGTCGGGTCATCCGCTGATCGTGAAGCTCTTCGGACCAGCTGCTATAGACCTTGCAGCTATTGCCGTACTCTATCAACAGTTAATCGAGGATGAAACCTTGGTGCGTCAGTTGAATTTCGGGTATCTCCACTTCTCCCACGATACCTATCAAGCGTTTCAAAATGCCATCCGCGCCATCCGCCGGAATTCGTACACCCACACCAAGCCTCGACCAGGCGAATCAGGCATGGTACGCAGGGCGACTGACGTTTCGCTTCTTAGTCGATTCACATCGCCCTTGAGTCAGTTGGTCCGGTGGTGGCGGCATGGACGCGCTCCGGGATCCGTGGCCCAAATCGTTGAGGATCGACTGACTGAGATTATCGCATTGCTGCTTCGGCACCGTCTCCATGCGGCGGTTCTAGCAATCCTTAACTTGGAGCAAGAGCTCACCCCCATCAGTCCCCCTGTCCCGGTGAAGCTCCAGCCATTTCGAGATACCTTGGCTGCTATTCGTGAGGATCTGAGGCAAGAGGTGATTCGGCAGGAAGAGCTCAGCCGTCAGAGTCGGGCGCTTACCGAACAGTTGCGAACGCTGGATCCTGATCATCAAGGTAGTGAGCTTTCGAGCGTTCGTGAGGCGCTGCGTATGATTGGTCGGGAGCAGGCGTTGCGTCAGCGCGAGCACGCGCTGGGGAAACGCCTCCAGAATCTGCGCGATGAGGCTGCGGAGGTCTTTGCGCCTCCCTCAGGCGAATCCGGCTCGGTGCAGCGCCGCCAGCACGCGGCCAAGTTGGTCGCTATCGCAGGTCTCGCAGCGAGCTTACTCGTGGGTGTCGTGCGTGTGGCGGCCAGTACGCTGCCTGAGCCCATTCCAACGGTGAGTCGTTCCATCATTTCTGGCGCACTTCCCATACTCACCAGCCAGATATCCACTCCTCTCCTGTATAAGTCACGCTGGTCGTCTGGTCAGAAACTCGATTTCGATGTGCTCTGGTATCAGGTCATGCCCAAGACCTGGTTATTGAGCCATGGCGAAGAGGGAGCTGTCCACAGCAATCGTCGCATGGCCGATGATATTCAAGGTCAGGAGCTGGGAAGGACCGGCCTCTCTGTTTTGCATTCACAGCTTGTACAACATGGACATATTCCGCAGCTTATCCGAGAAACAGGTTTAGATGCAAGTGTGATATTGAGGTTTTGGCGTACCCCTCTCCTTTCACAGCCTCAAACCATTCGGGTACTTGAGACATGGTGGAACTCTTACCAGAAGCAACAGCCGATATTGTTCGGGCGAGTGGCTGTAGCACTCGTTCGTCTAGAACGGATTCGGCGCAGGATGCTCAAGCGGGGCATATTGAAAAGAGAAGCGAGTTATCCGATCGGTATCCCCCAACAGGTCAGACCCTTCGTGACCTATCTTCCGTCCACCCCCGCTAGGTTACAGCGACCTCCTCAGGATGTCGTCATTGTTCCGCACAAGGGCTCTGAAATTTCGTTAGGTTCTGTCAACGGCCTCCTGTCGCATGTACGGGATATTTTGGGCTATGAGATGCCTCAGTTGGTGAGGGAAACACCCTACGATCAAAGAGTTTGGCAACAGGTGGCTCATAAACTGAAAGACTTGTATGAAAGCCTTGCGGAGGCTCGTTCGAGATTAGGCATTCTAGTTCCCGCGAAACCTACCCGGGGGAAAGACGCGAAGCGACAATCTAGGAGAATGAAGCAGCGCCACGCGGCCGCCCTTACTCGCGTAGCATATTTTCAAACTTGGCTCGATCAGGTCTGGGATGCGCTGGTTCCTATCATCATCGAAGCCCAGCAGCCTCCGCATCTTTCCGCCGCCGAATCCGGCATGGTGCAGGAACAGCGGCCATTAGCAGTCAGCAATCAGCGTTCAGCAAGCCTTGATCCCCTACTCGACTCGCACAACCTGACCACTGCCCTGGAGCTGCTCGCAATCCTGGAACTGCTCGCCTATGGGATACTCTCTGCGGATGAGGCCCGCACGCTGCTGACGCCGCTGACGGATCGTGGCACACGCGAACGTGCGCCTGCAGAGGTACGTGCCATCCTGCGACAATGGAAGCAGGAACGCCAGGAAAGATTCCAGGGCTTGTATCGCCGATATCTCAAGAGCTGGGTGCGTCAGGGGCGCGCGCTCAACCACGCGAGATACCGTACGGCGGTTGATATGGTCCTCGCGCTTGCGAACGCCGTCATGGATGGACGAGTGGAGTTATCGATGGGTGGGCTGAGGCGTCACGACCAGGGACTCTATGAGAACCTCCGGCGCATGAACCGAGAGCTCAACACGCGGCTGTGGCCGATGAAGCAACGACACTGGACGGACGACCGTGTGCGGGTGGCCGTGCGCTGGTTGCAGCATCGAGGCATGACGACGCGTGAGGCATTTCACAGGCACCCGGCCAGGCGAATACTCTTTATAGTCCGGAACGCCGTACGCCGACGGATTGCACAGGGACAGAGCCTTCACCGGCAGGTGCTGGCCAAGCATGCACAGGCATTGCTTGGCGCGATTAAGTCGCTGGAGCAGGATGGGCAGCTGCTCTTACCGTTTGGGCGGATGACAGTTGCGATGTGGCATCTACTACAGGTCGGTCCGGCTGTTGTGAGTGAGGAAGTCGAACCGGCGCGCCAGATGCAAGCGTTAGAACAGCTCCAGCAGCTGAAGGCCGATCAGCCGCAAGCTCTCATGCGGGCGCTGAAGCTACTTCAGAGATACGTCCTCACTAGGGACTTCGCCAAAGTACTGGAAGCACGGCTATCAGTACGGATACGAGCAGAAGATGAAGAGATTGACACTCTTACTATCCAGCAGGCGCTTGAACGGTGGATGAGGTATTCGGACAAGCTGCATCGTCAAGGGCGCACACGGCTCCAGGCTGAATTACAGCAACTGATCGGCACACGACGACAGAAGATCGTTGCGCTCAAGCGTGTGAGCTTAACTGCGCCTGACGTAACCATTCGGTCGACTGCCAAAACAATCCTGAATCGGCTGGGCGAATCCGGTAGTACGATCCGGCATCATTCCCGAAGGCCCACCCGGCTTCAGGATCAGCTCAGCCAGGAGCTCATTCGCCAGCTTCAGAAGTTAGCTCTGGCACGAGGAGCCGTAGTTGATACATGGGTTGATCGAGATCTGAGGCAGATTCTCACACACTTTGAAGAGGCAGGCCGGCTCTATCTGTCCGGAAAAGCGATCACCCCACTTGCCCTGGTCAGGCAGCTTGCTCAACGACACCGCAGTTTGAAACCCCAGCTGCAAGCAATTCGCGAACACCTGCGCACGCTGCAGTCGACTGCGGCGCTGTCACCCCGACGCAGCGACTCTGAATCCGGCATGATCATCCCTCCACAACCCAACCCCGTAAAGATTGGACACACCCAAGCCCATCTCACGAAAGAGGGCGATGTAGGACGGGCTCATTTTATCTCAATTGCGCAGCGTTGGCTTGGTGATGAGCCACAACCCATGCAGTGGCTGGAGCGTATCGTATGGGTTCCTCCCTATACGTTTCGAGCGGTTCCTCCACCCTTCAAGCTCGTGACGTCTGGCGTGGTGACGTGTATTGCCTGTGGGCTACGTGTGCCATCCGGCTATGGTGCACTGACGCATGCGAGTGCCATCGATGACCCGGCGCGTCTTCTCGAGGGCATGGTGAATCTGTTAGAGCAAGTCGCGGGCCACGCTATCGAGCCCTCAGTAGTGCGGGCGAGTCTCCGAGGAGGTTGGAACCCATCCTTTATGCGAGAAGAGTTCCAAAGTGTGGTCGAGATGGTGTGGGGAAGATGGAAGGAAGCTCTTCGAGCATCTAGGTTCCACCGCGTTGATGTTAAGCGAGGACGCACCGCGATGTCATTTGTAGGATTTGATCCAGGCACAGGGCGTTGGCTGGCTGTCCCGTATGGTGAGCGCTCCATGCCGAAGTCCTTCCGCTCGTGGATTCGCCACGGAGTTCGCCTGGGCGAATCCGGCTCGGTGCAGGGATCTGAGGTGCAACGACGCATGATGAGAGGGTTGCTCAGCGAATTAGAACGGCAAACCCCGTTGGCCTTTCGCGGGGTAGACAGTATTCCAGTACGGTTGCGTCAGCCTCCGCAGTGGAGAGTTCGGCATCGAGCCGTTGCCATTCATCAACCATCCGGATTTGTGGAATACCATGCTCGCCATGCTCATCCGATTGAAATTCTTGATGCTGTTCGATTGGTCTTTCCTGATCTAACTGAAATCGTCAAAGCCATTCAGGTTGCTCTGCTCCTTGAGCTTCATCCAGCCGAACGGACAGCAATAGTGCAGGAAGCCGTCCGAGCCGCCGCACACTGGCGTGCAGTGCGGGCCAATCGGGCATTGAATGTCGTTGCCAGCGCAGTGCTGCCGATGCGCCAGCTTCCACGCCTCTCGTTGATGCTCCCACCCTCCATCATTCATGGGCTGATGTTACAAGCATCGTATGGCAATCTATGGGTACGCCCAGAAGCTCATAAAGTCTTGCTCACACTCTCCCCTCAACAAGTGATTCGCGCCTTTCTTCAAGAGCTCCAACACTACATTGATCGACTGGAGACGATTCGCCGTCCGGAGAAGTGGTGGTATCTTGTCCCGCATATTCGCCATGACATGATCCTCATTCATCTCCATACCCAGACCACCCGTGTGGCCAGTTCTCTTTTTCACTACCTCAGCGCATTAGCAAGTCATCGGATGACCTCCCACACCCAAGTGGCAGGAGCCTATCGTACGCTCGGACACACCATTCAACGCTGGCAAGCCCAGCACGTTTTTGATCTCTTGTGCAAAGACACTCGCTCTCAGTTTGCGGATGCTGTTGCACACTTGCGAGCAACTCGCCCAGGACTCTATTTCCAACTGATGACTGAGATTCTTCATGTGATCGACCTACGCCAACTGCTCACACCCACCCGAGATCCTGGACAATCTTCCCCAGATGGAGAAGGTGGCGCAGTAGGCGACGATCGGTCGGATCGTCCCACGCGGCGAGTATCGTGGGTGGAATCGATCAGGCAATTTCTCGGCTTGACCAGAGGCGAAGACATCCGTGACGTGGAGCCCTATCTGCGAACTCACCCGAGCGCTCAACCTAAGAGGGTCAGCGCTCGCATTCGGGTTAGGGCGAATAACTTGGAAACCGCACGCGGCATCCGAGGGACAGCCCGCGAAATGTATCGGCTCACCCGTTCAGACGTGGGCCGTGTGCGCAGTGCCCTTCCACCCCAGTGGCAAGCATCGCTGTGGCCGCTCTCCTGGGTGGCGGAGTACGGCTTCCATGGTTTGATGATGGTGATGGCTGATGTCGCGCGCGGGCTGGGGTGGTTGGTGGTCAACGGGCTGCGCTGGGCGAGAGGCCGGCCGGTGGTTCCATTTACCTCCATTGTGGCGCAGGCGACCTTCGTGGTACCGCACGGCCAGGGGGAGGCCTACGTGAACGTGCCCTACGTGTCGGAATATCCGAAGAGCTTCTGGACCTTGTTGATCGCGCTGGCCGAGCCCTTAGGCTGGGCACTAAGTGCGTGGGGGCTTGGGCACTTTGGCATCCATGGGGCCCGTGGTCTCTGGGACGCCCACCCTCTCACGGCGCTGCCAGTTTTTCTGGCCGTGGCCGTTGGGTTGCTGGTGATTGGCTTCATGCTCTGGTGGCATATCCGCAACATCTTGCCCGCTCGCACTCAGAGTGCTCGAGGCCGCTTCATGCGGTTTGTCCGCTCCCTGTCAGAAGGCGAGCGCGCCGACCTAGCTGACGAGATCGAAGCAGTGTTCAGCACGAAGAAGTCCTGGCGGGCTGCTCTGTATCGGCAGCGCGTGAGCCGACCGCTTGGTGGAGTGCGCGTGGATCCGCGGGACGGTACGCTGACGTTCTCCAATGGAGGGCGGCTCGATGCCGTACAGCAGCGCGCCCTGCTGGCCGCCGACAGCGACTTGGAGCGCGTGTTCTTTGCGCTGCAGGAGTGGCTGAGACTCGGACCGCTCTTTGACGTCCTGTTCGGGAAGCGCTTCCTGCCGCCAGTGGGTGCCCGTGTGCGCTCGCCGAAAATCGGGGACAGCCACCAATTGAGTGGGCATTCGGTGGCTGTCCCCGATTCCACCGATGTGCTCGAACACCGATTACAGACCAAGCTGGCGCCGACCATGTCGGGCGGTGAGGGTAGTGGGGGCGGCCGAAAATCTCAGGACGGCCCCAGCGCGGCGAAGCAGGACGTGGATCCGAACCGGTGGCAGACCGTTCAAGATATCCGACGCGACTTCCCGTTCCTCAGTCCGGGGACTGCCAAACAACTCTTGGTGGTGCGAAAGAGTCTATCTAACCAGCGCTTTACGTCCTTGCAGCAAATGGAAGAGATCCTCGTTACCAGCAAGCAGGTGCGCGGGATCGGGTCCAGCACTTGGAGCCAGATGGCATCGCGATTGCTCATCGAGGGCCAGCCAGCGACTGCTAAAACGTCCGGTCAAGAGTCTATGCCAACGGAGCTGGCCCGTGTGTTCTCGGTGTTCGCGGGAGCCTGGACGAACATCTTTGCTGCTCATGGACGGAGCTGGCTGCCCCATCTTGTCAGCAGTCGATGGGCGGTGAAGAGCACCGCTGGAATTGGGACTCCTGAAGTCGATGATGGGTTGACAGTGGAGCAGCGTGCGGATCTCTCAGAGAAATTTGGGATACGCTTTGCTACCGCAGACGAGCAACGCCGGCAGTTGCGCGACTTGATGACAAAACCGCCCAAGGGGACCGTGGCCATCCTGGGAGTTGGTAGTGGTCGTGAGCTTCCGCTGGTTGAACTGGTGCTCACGCGAGAGCGGGTCGTACTGATCGACGTCGATGAGCGCAGTCTTACCCAGACCACACAGACGTTGGAGCAAGGTCTCAGAGCCCTTGGCGCAAGTGGTCATCAACTTCGAAGTCTGCAAGCGCGGATTCAGACCCAGCCGCTGGACTTGACCGGCATCATCCATGACTTGTCACGCCGTATTGAGCTCATCGTCGAGAGCAGCCCCTCTCGCGCTGAAGCCGTTGAAGGCTTGGTGGGCCTGTATCGTGAGGCTGCCAAGAAGGCACCCTGGGAGATTGACTTCGAAGGATCTTACGACCTTGTGGTGTCCTCTTTGGTGACCAGTACTCTGGGATCGTATCCGGCAATCTTCGCCCGGCAGCGTCTGAGTCAGCGCTTTGGGGCTCCGGATGAGGCAGAGTCAAGCCTCCTGGCAACGGGCGAGCACGTCTTGGCTGAGGCCGCTGCAGTCTCGCACGCGCAGTTCCTGGATCGACTGGCGGGAGCGACAGGCACGGTGTACTGGTCTGACACGCTGGTGGCCATTCCGATGATGGAAGACCCGTTGACCGGTCATTCCGTACCGATCGTGGGGCAATCCAGGTCATTGCTCCCGCTGGAGGTGTTTCTGAACCGTGTGCAACGAACGTTCAATGTCCGGAAATTCGGGGAGTGGCTTTGGACCGCAATTCCTTCACAACAGTCCCAGTCGACTGATGCGAATGTGATCGGCGCATACCAGCTCACGCGAATCCAGGAGGCGAAAAGACTTGGTGAGGACAAACGTGGCGGCTCGACTCCAGCGCTCGAGCATCAGGAGGCGTTCAACGCGTGGATTGTGCAGCAAGTCAACGAGGCCTTCCTGACACTGCCGGCATCCGCCAGACTGGGACCTGGGATGGTGGCGCAAGCCCGACTGGCACTCGTGGATCGACTCGAAGCACTGCTCAGCCAGCCTGAGCTGGCTGAGGTGCTCACGCAACGCCTGCAAGCGGCTGCGGCGGATGGCGATGCCCAACACGCGCGACTTGCGCGCAGGCTGCAACTCCTCCTGGCGATGCGGCAACTGGCACGCCAGCCACGTCTGGCCTCGGGACCACTCTTGCTAAACCTGTTGGCATTGATCCAGCAATACGAGCCGTCGGCTCAATTTGGTCAGATCCCCCCCTCGACCCGCGAGACCATCCAACAAGGCGAGCCTGTAACACTGGTGTTAGAAATTGGCTCAGGCGCAGGCGGCTGGCTGGTTCACCGCGACCATGTGGGACGGGCGCGCCAACAGCCAACGATTGTCATTGGTCTCGAACCCCGACCGATTCAACCCAGACACGGATCATTCGGATCGTACGACCTGGTCGAGCTCGGATTGACCTTCGAAGAACTGAGCATCCTGAAAGAGCAGCTCGTCTTCGATGAGGTGGTCACCGTGGCACCGGTGCCCAACGATCTGACGGCCGATTGGGCGCGCGCCATGGCGCAGCATCTGGCGGTCGGCGGTTCGGTGACGGTTGTCACGGAGCTGACTCCGACCCGTGATCCGGAGTTTGGACGGTTCTGTCACGACTTGCGTCAGGCGGGCCTTGACGTGTCGAGCTACACCGCGCACCTCGATGAGCTGCGCGTTGACCCCCGCGAGATGGCCCAACATTCCATGCTCGCTGGCGTCGCACGTCTGGCCGGTGTCAGCGTGATTACAGCGAC
>CAYNXT010000019.1:0-17974 GCA_964401235.1 uncultured Planctomycetales bacterium | reverse complement strand
AAATCACCTTGGGCAGGTAGGCGACCACCGACCGAAAGATATCGGCCGCTACCATCAGATCAAGCGCGTTGAAGACGACAGCAACGACCGCAAGCATGATCAGCCAGTAGACGATGACGCCGATCAGCTCCGAGAGCTTGTGCCGGATCCCTCCTTTCGAGAAGACGGTTGAGAGCTGCAACTGGTCAGCGATCTTGTCGAGCGTCAGCCGTTTGAGAATAGTGACGACTAGACTCTCGACCCCTTTGGCGATGAGCCAACCCAAGAGGAGCAGGAGCAGCGCTCCCGCCAGCTTGGGGAGGAACAACATCACCTCGCTGATCAAGGCACGAACCGGTTCCATGATCATCATCTGGAACCACGACGAAGCCGTTCCGGTTTCCATGCCGTCTCACCCCCTTTTCGGGTGCAGTATAGGAGACTTTAGTGGAGGATGCAAGGGCTTTTTTAAGTAGATTTAAGTGCAGGCTGGGCTTTAGGATGTGTCGCCGGATTCGGTAAAGACATACTCAGGCTGGATCACCGGCTCATAGCCAGGCGGAGCGGGAAAGGGAAAGGTGACAATTTCATAAATGCCGCCGGCGGTTCGGATAAAGCCATACCCGAGCCCCCGAAGTAAACCCCAGGTGAATCCGGCCAGCGCCCCGTCAGTTGTCCAGGTTTCATTGATCCGTTTGGGGATTTCCACCCACCCGGTGATGAGATTGATGCCGCCCCGAACGCCTTTGGTCAACGCTTTCCCGGCTTCCATAGGTTCGGCTGAGACTGAGATCGGAAGGGCGCAACTAAGTAGAACAAGCAGGAATCCGATTGCAAGCTGACGTACATGCATGAGCCACCTCCCCTTCAGGTTAGTACGCACACTCTAGCAAGGGAGGTCGCAAAAGGCAAGACGGTGTTTCAAGCGGGAGGAGGGTCTTAGGGGCCAAAGACGGCTAAAAACACATCAGCGTTTCCGGCTGAGGTCAGAGTTTCGTCCTCGAAGGTAATAGTGCCTGTGAAGAATCCTGCAAGCACGTTTTCATCATTTCCATTGACGTCACGATTCACGGCCACCGCATCGCCAGACGTCGGCAGGCTATTTTTTCCAAAGCGTTTCGACCAAAGATGCGCCCCATTCGGATCCAGTTTTGCCACATACGTAGCGCTCGGGCCAGCCATTTTTATCAAAGGATCTGGGCCCAAGTAGAACGCAGGGGAAAAGAATTTTCCGCTGATGAGCACGTTATCCGCGCGATCAACCGCCAATGCCTTAATATTGTCCGTATCCCCGGTGCCAAAGTGTTTAATCCAGCGAGGGCTGCCATCCGAGCCATTGTACTTGGCGACGATGATATCTACGCCGCCAGAGCTCGTAATGAGCCCTCCTCCAAAATCAGCCTGGCTAAATTCTGCCGCTAACATCGGATTTCCTTGGCTATCCACAGCGACCGCTGTAGCGCCAGTCAGCGCGCCAGCTGCTCCGAACTGTTTCGTCCATTGGAGATTTCCGCTAGGAGAATACTTTGTGAGGGCTGCGTCGATTCGATTATTGGCTCCGACCACGACTTCGTTTGAGCTGGCGACAAATATGTTTCCTGCGCCATCAATGGTCACGGCTTTTCCCGCCTCATGGAGTGTCCCGCCAAAGCGTTGCGATGAAAGATACGTTCCTGCTGCGGAATACTTGACCACGAAACCATCGGTTCCCCCGCTGCTGACTAACCCACCGCCTCCGCCTCCAAAATCCACGGAGTCAGAGAAGCTTCCGACAGCCACCACATCGTTGTTCCTCGCATCGATGGCAATCCCTGCGCCGGTCTCGCCAGAGAAGCCTCCAAACAGTTTTGCCCACTGATATTGTCCATCTTTGTTGTATTTCGCGATGAAGGTATCTTGTTGACCTGAAGCCAGCGAGGCCGTCAGATACAATGGGGCCGGCGACGGAGCGGGGGCCGGTGCGGTTGTCACGCTTCCCGGGAGCGTGGTGCTTGCTATCCCTGAGAGGGTGAAGCCTGACGGGACGCCCTGGATCACGGTTTGAATGCGATACTGATAGGTATGATTGAGGGCAATGTTAACGTCACTATAGCCTGTGTTTGTGCGATCCAGTGTCACCAGCAGTGGTGCAAAACTACCGCCGTCCACCTTGCGCTCGAGGCGATAGCTTTCCACCGCAGCACCCATAAATGGCCAGCGCAGGCTAATGTGCATGCCATTCGTGAGCACCGGTCCTCCCCCAAGATTTACCGGATTCGAAATGATTCCAAGAAAGTTCCCAATCATGTAAATGCTTCCGGTTGAATCAACCGCCATTCCGCTGATCGTTACCGTCCCTCGGTCGCCAAAGCTCTTTGACCAGCGATGTTGTCCGGAAGAGGAATACTTGGCGAGAAATATGTCATCTGTTCCGGTCGCGGAGAGCGATGATCCGCCGAAATTCGCAGTTCCTGCAAAGGTGCCGGCAAGAATAATCTCTTTGCTAGTAGAGTCTGTTGCTACAGCGACAACGGTGTCGCTGCTAGTTCCTCCAAAGCGCTGGGCCGAATTAGGTTTATATGGGCCTGGCCCAGTCGAGCAGGCCGGGGTGGTTGCTGCAATTGTGTCGGTGGATGTGAGTTGCACTCCATTCAGATTTTCAGGAAGCACACGATAGTTGGTTGTGGTGGATTCAGTCCGGCTATCATCAAAATAGGAGGAAGAAGCTGTTTGAGCAAACCAACCGCCATTGCGATAGAGATGATACCAGCGTATCGGAGCTCCCCCCGTGTCAAGCGGAGCAGACCAGATTAATCCTAGAGAAGTGCATGATTGGGGGACCACTCTGAAGCCTGTGGGCGCAGTGGGAGGGACTGCGTTGAGGATGAGGTTGATGAGCATCTGCAGGTCGGTGGCAGCAAGGATTGGCGGTACGGTGGTATTGCCATCGACCGCTGCAGCTCGAGCCACGATGGCAGCGTCTAGGGGTTGCTGGAGCAGTGCATTGATCATCAATTGAAGATCAGCGATATCTACGGGTGTTGGCCCACCACTATCATTGAGGTCGCCGAGAACGGCGGCAAATACGGGTTGGTGCGCTACTGGTGCCAGGAGGCACGCAGCGGTCAGAAAGGTCGTAACAAACAGTTGTGAGCGCGTTGGCTGCATGGTTGTGAGTTGTTAAAAAGCCGAACTACCATCATCCTTCGGTAGCTCGGCGATCCCCCTAGTTTGCATCATGATGAGGACCCGTGGCTTTGCCCCTTCTACGCCAATGCGCTTGCGCGCTTGGCTTCGAAGGGCCGCTGCGAAGCTCACAGGGGAAACGCTGTGAGCGTAGCAGGGGGTCCCACTCTTACGAGTGGTTTGCCGTTTCGGGACTTCTTAATTGTACTTTAAACTCTACCTGACGCATAGATTCTTTGTCAAGAGAACCAATACGCTTTACAATGGCCGCATCCCATGAGCCCTCACGAACGGCGGATTGTGGCGTTCCTGTCCCAACCGCGCTCCTATCCCCATGCGGCAGAACCGATTGAGCGGCGGGAAACGCATGTCTCTCACGTGTTTCTAGCCGGCCCGTTTGCCTACAAGCTCAAAAAGCCGGTGAAGTTCCCCTTTCTTGACGCCTCCACGCCGGCCTTACGCAAAAAATTCTGTCGTTTGGAGCTCTCGCTCAATCGTCGGCTCGCACCCCATACCTATCTTGGCATTGTGCCGATTGTCGAGCGTACAGGCAGGCTGGAGCTAGGTGGGAGAGGTAAAATCGTCGAGTGGGTGGTCAAAATGCGCCGTCTGCCCGAAGACCGAATGTTAGATCGGCTCGTCGCTCAGCGGCGTGTGAGCCGATCAAACATGGAAGAGATAGGCCGAACACTCACGACGTTTTTTCAGCGCGCGCAGCGTAGCCCAGCAATCAATCGCTACGGCACTCTGGAAGCGGTCGCTGCTCTCTTACTAGGAAATCTCCAAGAATGCCAGCCATTTGTGGAGCTCTGTGGGGGTGTCCCACAGGGCGGAATCCTGAGCGAGCGTGTAAGCGCGAGTCGAAGGATTGGTTCGCTGCTCTCGGAGACGGACCGTGCCTTCATCGAAGCAGCTTATCGCCAGTATCTTACGCTTTATGAGCCCCTTCTTACTCAACGCCTTCGTCAGGGGAGGATCATCGATGGTCATGGAGACCTACGATGCGAGAATATCTGCCTGCCTGTGAGAGCCAGACCGATCATCTTCGACTGCGTAGAGTTTCAACCTGCTTTTCGTTGCGCAGATATGACCAACGATCTAGGTTTTCTGGTGATGGATCTTGAGTTTCGAGGACGTCGCGATCTTGCAGCGGTTTTGGCGAAGGCGTATCAGAAGCGTATCAACGACCCGACAGTGAAAAACGTTTTGCCGGTCTATAAATGCCATCGCAGCTTAGTACGCGGCAAGGTCAGGGGCTTCGCGTGGTTGCAGCATCCACACACGGCGCACGGCCGGAAGATTCGGGAGCTGGCCCGGCGTCATTTCAAGCTGGCTAGGCGATACGTCTCCGCATTTGCGCCTCCTCGCCTCATCATGATTGGAGGCATCATCGGAACTGGCAAAAGCACCTTGGCGCGCTCGCTCTCACAAGCGCTAGGAGCCACGTGGCTCAGGACCGATGAAATCCGTCTGACTGAGTTCGCGCATCTTCGTGACCCAGATCAGGCCTGCCTGCCTGCCTTTGGCAGGCGCAGGCAGGGATTTTCTGAAGGATTGTACGCTCCTCGGGTGTCTGAGCTGGTCTATCGTCGGCTGATACAACGAGCCGAGTCCTTGGTGCGCAGCGGCCGTTCTGTGGTCTGCGACGGTACGTTTTCGCAGGCGAAGGGGCGGGAAGCTCTGCGCCGAATTGCCAGACGTCATGGCGCATCGTTTCACTTCTTTGAGTGTGTGGTACCCAAGACGGTCGCGCTGCGCCGAATTGCCAAACGCTATGCCAGTCAGTCGGATATTTCCGAGGCCCAACCTGAGCATTACGAGCGGATGCGCGCCGGTTTTGAACCAGTACGAGGCTGGTCACGGCGTGATTGGACTCGATTGTCTGATAACCGCGCTCCTGCTGCCACCTACGAAGCAGCGCTTCGAGCTCTTCGACAGGCGTGGGCCGTATCGCTCCCAACTTGAGCCCTCTTCTTAGAAGGCCTATAATAAGAAAAAAAGGAGGAAACGATGTCATTCGGACAATCTCTTACTAGGATGATGGATCGTTTTTTGGGCATCGAACCGGTCTATGCGCACTGCGATGTACCGTGCGGGATCTACGATCCTCACCAGGCTGCTGTCGCGGCAAAAACGGTGCATACCATGAACAAGAAAGTCAGTGACCTGCCAGTCCCCGCTGCTAGCGCCTCGGCGCAAGATCATCTGGAATACCGCAACACCCTCGTGCGCATGGTCCAAACGAAGGAAGCGCACGCGCAGTTGTGTAAGCAGGAGCTGCTCATTCTCTGGACGGACTATTTCAAGCCGGAAACGCTGTCGATGTTTCCGGACCTGCATGAGACGTTTTGGAAGGCTGCCAAACTCTGTTCCTACAATAAGCAGCACGTCGACCTGGCCAAATCACAAGAGCTCATGGACGCCGTAGAGAAGATTAGTGAAATGTTTAAGAAGGCTGAGGCGGCTAAAAAGAAATAAAGCAGCACAGGTTCGGGGTTCTGGGGTCAGGGTTCGGAAATGCGGCGATTAAAGCTGATGAGGGTGCAGGGACACAGCATGCAGCCGACGCTGCGGCCAGGCGCGCTGGTGGTCGTCGATCAGCAGGCCTATAAACGCCGGCAGCCTAACCGAGGCGATGTCGTGGTTGCTCGGTTTGGAGGAGCCGCCGGCCGCGCGTGCATCAAGCGCCTGATCGGCTTGCCGCACGATGAGTTGGTCGTTGGGGATCGTCACTGGCGGCTTCAGGCCGATGAATATTTTCTTGTTGGAGACGCCCAAGAGGAAAGTACGGACAGCCGCGCACTCGGGCCGGTCACACAGGCCGACATGATTGGACGAGTTCGATATTATCGATAGTAACCCGGGAGGAGTCATGAGGGGAGTGGTAGCAAGGGTGTTAGGTGTTGTGATAGGTATCGTGGTGGGTGTTGTGGGAACGGCAGCGGCGCAGGCCGTGGAGGAATCAGGCATGACCTCCGCGACTATTGCTGCGACGGCCGAGGTCGTTAGCGAACCTTCCACCGAACAGATTCATCAGGCGATTTCTCGATACATTAGTGAGGTGAGTGCAGAAGAAGGCGCGTTTCTCTTGGATGACGAGCTCACGGGCGAAACCCGCGAGCTCACACTCGTACAGATTCATGAAGGTGTGCAAAAGCATGGAGACTACGCCTCTGCATGCGTGGATATGAAGGACGTCAAATCCGGCGAAACACTGGATGTGGATTTTGATGTCGAGTCGTTCGAAGGCGAAGTGGAAGTCGTGGACATTCGGGTGCATAAAGTGAACGGCAAGGAACGGTTTAGTTACGACGACCACAGCCCAGAGCCCTGAACCCCGAACTACCTTATATGAAGAAGTTTTTTCTCATTGTGCTCATTATTGTCGGGCTCGCCGCGGTTGGGCTGGCGATCTTTATCGCGACCTTTGATGCCGACCGCTACCGCCCGCAGCTCGTGACTCAACTTGAGCGCGCGCTTGGCAAACCGGTTGCACTCGAGCGCCTCTCGCTGGGCTGGCGCAATGGGATTGCGTTACGCCTCCAAGGCTTACGTATCGCGCAGGATGAAACTGGGCGAGGCGAGCCGCTTCTGGAGGCGGAGGATGCTAGCGCGGTGGTGCAGTTAGGGCCGCTGCTGAAGAAAGAGTTTCAAATCTCTTCCGTCGCGATCACGCGTCCTACGGTTCACGTTGCGCGCGATGCTCAAGGACGCATCAATTTACTTGGGCTGGCTGCCGTGGCAAGCCCAGCTGCGGCTTCAGGCGCTCCACGAGAGTCACATCAGCCGCCAGCGTTTCAAATCGACTCGTTTCGCATTCAGGACGGTCGCATCCATTGGAGCGATGCGCAGAGCCAGCCTCCGAGGGAGCTATGGCTCAACGCGCTTGGTGTGACCGTCTCAAACATTGCGCCCGGCAAGCCGATGGATGTTGAGATTCGTGGAGCCTTAGCGAGTGAGCGGGTCAATTTCCGTCTGCGCGGTCAGGTCAACCTTCCACATGATGATCATCCTGGTTCAGTGGAGCAACTGCGGGTGAACCTTGATCAGCTTGCCATTGAGTCGGTGCTTCCACCTCTGCTTCCGAACCAGCCGAGCGTGCGCGGTCTCCTCAGCGCCGAAGTGGAGGGCGCAGTGCCCACGCTTGACTCGACCCAGTTGACACGTCGGCTCCTGATGAGCGGCACCATTCGTTTGGCCGAAGCGCGCGTGGTCAACCTGAATATTCTACGAACCGTTTTTGAGAAGATCGCGATTATTCCAGGCCTTGTGGAAAAGCTTCAAGCGGAACTGCCACCTACCTACCAAGAGAAGCTTGCCGCATCCGATACGGCGCTCTCTCCGATTGAAGCCTCTATACGTGTGAGCGACGGCGTGGTGCGCTTTGAAGAGCTGCAGATAAGCACCGACACGCTTCGCTTACAAGGTTCAGGAACCGTTGGGCTAGATGGAGTCGTGCAGATCCGTTCGCTCTTGGGAATTGAGCCGACGCTTTCAGCCGCCATGGTGAAAAGCGTCAACGAGCTAGGCGCGTTGGCCAATGCCGAGGGCGAGTTGGAGATGCCCGCGCTCATCCAAGGGCGCGCGCCGCACGTCAGCGTGCTTCCCGATACGCAGTATTTAGCGTCTAAGATTGTGGTCAACAAGGCCATGGATTTCCTTGGCACATTACTTGAGAAGCAGCGACCTGAGGAGGCCGAAGCCGCTCAGCCGGGAGAACCGGAGAGCGCGCCCTCTTCGGAGGAAGAGGATCCATGGGGTGCGCTCCTTCAGCGGGCGATCCAACGAGCAGTTCCGCCCGATAAAGCCTCACCCTAACCATGCGTAACCCCGCGGCAAGACAACTCGGAGAAGGGCTCAAGGCTGCGCTGGAGCGGCTGAAGACGCTTGCGAAAGAGGAACGCATCAAGCGCAACCCCGAAGCCGAAGCCATCGAAATCGCCATCGTCAACCTCAACTCCGCCATCGATATTTTAACCGAGTAGGGAAAATGTTGAAGTCTACTGCATGGTATAATTAAAGAAAGCGTACGGAGGAGGAAGCTGAGATATGAAACGAGGATATGTCACCGCAGTTATCTGGAAGGAAGGCAAACAGTTTGTCTCAAAGTGCCCTGAATTGGGGGTGGCCTCTTACGGGAAGACGCCCGAACGCGCTCGAGAGGCACTGAAAGAGGCCATTGCGCTGTATCTGGAAAACGCCCAGCGGCTCGGTCTCCTGAAAGAACTCGCCCCCGCCTTATCCACTCCGATCCACTATACAAGTCCTCTTGAAGTCGCGCTAGCATGACTCGGTTGCCGGCGCTGGTCCTCCCGGCAAATCATTCGAGCGTTGCGGAAAGCCAGCTTTGTCGAAGCACCCAAGCGAGGCAAAGGTAGTCATGCGGCATTTGTTCGCCATGATCTATCAGGGACCCGTCTCGTTATCATCCCGTATGGACACGATATTCCGAAAGGGACCGTCTTAGCCATTCTTGAGCAAGCAGGGCTCAGCCGGGAAGATTTTCTAAAGCTGCTGTGACGTAATCATGTCACTGTTTCCCGTGTCGCCGGAGAAGCAGGCCGCGCTCCAGGCGTTCATGCATCGTCTTGGGGTACGAGAAGAGGATCTTGACGAGCGATTTATTCGCTCAAGCGGGCCTGGCGGGCAGAATGTGAACAAGGTGGCGAGTTGCGTCGTCTTACGCCATCGGCCCAGTGGAGTAGAGGTTCGCTGCCAGCAGGAACGCTCGCAAGGGCTCAACCGGTTTCTCGCTCGCCGGATTCTGCTCAGCCGGCTTGAAGCACAGCGGCTTGGCGCCTTGAGCGAAGAAGCGCAGCGAATCGCCAAGATTCGCCGGCAGAAGCGCAAACGCTCCAAGCGGGCCAAAGACAAGATGCTCGCCGCCAAGAAGCACCACGCCCAGAAAAAATCCCTCCGACAGAAATTGGGGACAGCCACCGATTTTTGAAGCGGGAAATCGGTGGCTGTCCCCGATTTAGTCTTGGCCGAGGTGGCCCAAGCGACCTGTAGCTCGTGCTCGCCGAAACATCCAAGCAAACAGTCCGACCGCTGCCAGCCCATAACACACGTTTAATCCAAGTATCGGCAGCCAGACCGTCGAGGGCACTGTGTTATCCCGCAGCGCACCGCGCAACCCTTCAAACACGTACGTGCTGGGCAGCGTCCGCGCAATGGCTTGGGCCCACGGCGGCAAGGTGCTCACGGGGTAAAACACGCAGCTAAACGGTTGGATGAGAAACGGAATACCCCAAATGAGCGCTTCGGCGGCATAGCCAAAGCGCAGCAACAGTCCGGCGGTGAAAAGGCCGATGATCCAGCCAAAGAACAGCAACGCCGCAGCAAGGGGCAGCATCACCCATCCGCCGCGCGTCACATCAAAGGCATAGAGGCCCTTGGCGATGACGGCCAACAGCACGGTGACGACCGCCACCTTCAGGGCGCTGTAGAGAAACGTGGCTGCGATCCATTCCCAGAATCGCACGGGCGCGATGAGGATGTTGACGATGTTGCGCGTCCAGATTTCTTCCATGATCGAGATGGTCACGGCCTGCTGGCCTCGATAGTGGATGTCCCAGGCGATCAAGGCTCCGATCAGAAAGATGATGAGTTGAGCGATCGGTCCTTCGGCCATCTGCTGGACATACAGCGTGAGAAACCCCCAGATCAGCAGGTCCATCACCGGCCAAAAGAAAATGTCGAAAGAACGAATCAGGCTGCGCCGGTGCAGCAGCGCATAGCGCTGGAAGATCGCTCCGATGCGGATTAGGCCAGAAATCATCCCAACACCTTCGGTATTGGGGTGACGCCGGAAAGAGGATGGCGGGCCGTTAGCCTGCGGCTTCCGGCACTTCCTTCGCCCACCCAGCTTCGCTGGGTACCCGGGCTCGGTCGCAGGACCCCCCTCGATAGTGGTGGGATGATCTTACCCCACATGGAATACCTCTCCGCTGGTGGCGACCCGGATGAACAGCTCATCCAAGGAGCGGCTGTTACAGCGGGCGAGCACCTCGGCGGGCGATCCTTCCGCGAGCGTGCGGCCCTGATGCAGAAAGAGAATGCGGTCGCAAAACGTCTCGACCTCCTGCATGTTATGCGAGGTGTAGAGAATACTCATGCCTCGCTGTCGCTGGATTTCGCGCAGCAGCGTTCGCACCTGCTGGGCCATGTACGGATCCAGGCTCAAGGTTGGCTCATCTAGAATCAGCAGATCCGGATCGTTCAGCAACGCCTTGCACAGTTTCAGGCGCATGCGCTCACCCGCCGAGAATGTCCCGATCAGATGCGTGCGGATCGCTGAGAGCTGAAGCCGGTTAACCAAGGCCTCGACGCGTGCGTGGGGAGCGCGCAACCCATACAAGCGGGCAAAGACCATGAGACATTCCTGCGCCGTGAGGTTGGTGGGCAGATCTACATCCACCGAGGCAAAGTTCAGCCGTGCGAGCACCTGCAGCCGCTGGTGCATGGGTAAGGCGCCAAACACGCGCACCGTGCCTGCTGCTGGCTGCAACAAGCCCAGGACGGCATGCAGCGTAGTGGTTTTGCCCGCGCCGTTTGGTCCAAGCAGCCCCAGGATCTCGCCGGGTGAGAGCGTGAGATTCAGGCGGTCAACGGCAGGAGCCGCAGCACCCGGGTAGCGGTAGAGCAGCTGTTCAATGACGAGGGGAAGAGCGGCCATCCCATCCATTGTATAGCGGAAGGCCTTGCAGTCTACCGCGATCTGAGGCATCATGGAGCCTCCCATGTCGATCCGCTATACCTTCGACGAGCTCAACCGTCTTATTGTCCGTGACCCGGCCGATCGGCTGCGGCCCACGCGCGTGCTGGAAGGGCGTGCGACGACGGACGCCAAAAACCGGCTTCGCTATCGAGTGGAAGATTCTTCCCGCCCTGCGCAGGGTCGTGATCCGCATCAAATTGAGTTGGAAGGCGCCTGGAAGCTGACACCGGCGCATGACCTGGCGTTCACGCTTCGCCAGACCCAGGAGCATGAGCGCCAGACGGTGTATCTGAAGGGAGATGTGGTGGAGGCGCGCGCGCATGCGCTCGGTTTTGCCTTGCGCCGGCAGGGAAGAGATGAAGAAGCGACCTCACAGCGGCTGATGCTGCATGGCCGCTGGGCGGCCGATGCCAAGAACCGGTTGACCTTTCTGGCGGAACAGGCTGACGGCTCCGAAGATCGCCTCACCTTCCAAGGCGGATGGGAACTCGGCAAACATCATGAGATTCTCTACCGCTATCGGCAGCATCAGCGCCATAGCGACCGCTCGCATGCTGAACAGACGCTGGTGTTCAGCGGGGCATGGGATGTGGCAGCGCGGAATCGGCTCGTGTATCGGCTCGCCGGCTCTAGCGATTCTGTTTTTGAGTTTAAAGCCAGTCTTCAGAGCCCATCGCTGGTGGCGCGCGAGGGGCGGCTCGTCTACCAAGTCGGGGTCGGGGTATCCGGAGGGCGAACTCGCCGTCAGCAGGTCACGCTGTTTGGCGCCTGGAAACTGAACCGGGATTTATCCATCTCGTTTGAGATTCCGTACGCGAATGGGCGCGTCGGTTCGCTCACGTTTGAAGGCACCTACGCGCTCAGTTCGCGAAATCGCATCGCGGTCGCATTGCGCAGCCGCGAAGGAACACCGCTCGGGGTGACGGTGACCTTTACCAAGGATGTGGTGCCGGATACCCAGTTATTTCTCAGGCTTCGGAAGGATGCCGAAGAGCAATCGGTGCTGGGTGGCATACAGGTGCGGTTTTGACAATAACCAGGGGGCGATGATGAAAGATCTTTCCTATGTGATGGCTGGGCTTGCGGCAGCCGGCGCATTGTTTGCGGGGATGGTACGCGCAGAATCAGCCGAACCCAGGGCGATCATTGAAACCACGATGGGACGCATCGTCGTCACGCTCTATCGCAGCCAGGCCCCCAAGACGGTAGAAAATTTTATAACGCTGGCCAAGAAAGGGTTCTACAACGGGATTATCTTCCACCGGGTGATTCCTGGCTTTATGGTTCAGACCGGGGATCCGACAGGCACCGGACGGGGCGGACCAGGCTACACGTTTGCAGATGAGTTTGCCCCAGGCTTGCGGCATGACAGTGCCGGCACGCTCTCAATGGCCAACGCCGGCCCGAATACCAGCGGCAGCCAATTTTTTATCACGGTGGCCGCGACGCCGTGGCTCGATGGCAAGCACGCCATTTTTGGGCGCGTCACCGAGGGGCAAGACGTGGTCGAGCGCATCGTGGCCGTCAAGCGCAACGCCCAAGATCGCCCCTTGGAAGACGTGAAGATGACCAGCGTGACCATCGAAGAGTAGCACGTGCGACAGGAACATCTCCGAAATATTGCCATTATCGCGCACGTCGATCACGGCAAAACCACGCTGGTGGACGCGATGCTGCGCTTTACCAAGACCGTGCGCGCCGGCGCGCTGCCGCAGGG
Source organism: uncultured Planctomycetales bacterium (assembly GCA_964401235.1). Lineage (GTDB taxonomy): Bacteria > Omnitrophota > Gorgyraeia > Aquiviventales > Aquiviventaceae > CAYNXT01. Next base: position 5,393 of record CAYNXT010000019.1, on the reverse strand, counting down.
CGGCCTGATCATGGACTCGATGGACCTTGAGCGCGAGAAGGGCATTACGATTCGCGCCAAAAACGCCAGCCTCATCTTCGGCGAGCATAAGATCAACATCGTCGACACGCCGGGTCATGCCGATTTCGGCGGGGAGGTTGAGCGCACCTTGCGGATGGTTGATGGCGCGCTCCTCTTGGTGGATGCCAAAGAAGGGCCGATGCCCCAGACCAAGTTCGTCTTGCGCAAGGCGATCGGGTTAGGACTCTCCGTGATTGTCGTTGTGAATAAGATCGACCGGCCCGATGCGCAGATTGACGACGTGGTCAACCGGACCTTCGATCTCTTCGGGGATCTTGAGGCCTCCTCGCATCAGCTCGATTTTCCCATCGTGTATACCTCGGCGACCCAGGGGACGGCGACGCTGAATAGCCATGTTCCGGGGACGGATCTTGAGCCGCTCTTTAATACCATCGTGGCTCGTGTCCCTGCACCGACGATCCTGCCGGATGAGCCGTTGCAGATCCTGGTGCTGGCCCTGGCCTATGACACCTTTAAAGGAAAAATGGGGATTGGAAAGATCTCCTCAGGTGCCATTCGAAGGCAGCAGCCGCTGATGCGGCTTGCGGTCGATGGATCGCAGCAGACCGGAAGCGCGCAGGCGATTCTGGCCTACGAGGGGCTTGAGCGAGTGGAGATTGAGTCCGCCGAGTCCGGAGACATCGTGGCGGTCGCCGGCCTAAGCGAGATCGGCATCGGAGATACGATTACCGACCCTGAGCGTCCGCGCGCGCTGCCACCGATGGTGGTGGAAGAGCCCACATTGCGGATGACCTTTGCGGTAAACAAGAGCCCGTTTGCCGGACGCGAAGGCAAGCACGTGACCTCGCGGGTGTTGCGCGAGCGGCTTCAACAAGAGCTGGAGATCAACGTCGCCCTGCGGGTGGCCGAGACCGAGAGCGCCGATACGTTTTTGGTTTCAGGTCGTGGTGAGCTGCATCTGGCGATTCTCATTGAAACCATGCGCCGCGAAGGCTATGAACTGGAAGTCTCACAGCCGGAGGTTGTGTATAAGGAGGTTGGCCGCGCGCGGCATGAGCCCTACGAGTTCCTGACCATTGACGCGCCCGCTGAATACCAGGGCACCGTCATCGAAGAGCTAGGCCGTCGGCGAGCCGAGCTCAAAGAGATGGCGCAAACCCCTGCCGGAGAGTACCATTTTGAGTATCTCATCACGACGCGTGGACTCTTGGGGCTCAAGAGTATTTTGCTCAAGAAAACCCGGGGCACGGTTGTGCTTCACCACATGTTCGAATCCTATCAACCCATGACGGTTGACCTGCCTGCCTCAGAGCCCCACGGGTCGCTTGTCGCGACCGAGAGTGGGGCGAGCAACTCCTATGCGATTACCAATGCGCAAGAACGCGGAGAGCTGTTCATCGGTCCTGGTGTTCCAGTGTATGAGGGAATGGTGGTCGGGCAGGCCAGCCGCGATCGTGACGTGGAGCTGAACATCTGCAAGCAGAAGAAGCTCACGAACGTGCGCTCCAAGGGGGAAGAAGGGACCGATGCGATAACACCGCCCCGGGAAATGACCCTAGAGCTGGCATTGGAATATATCGGACCGGATGAGCTGCTGGAAGTCACCCCGCAATCGCTGCGGATTCGCAAGCGTATTGCCGATGCCAAGCTGCGCATCCGCGCCCAGCGGGAAGGGGCATAAGAGCGCAACATTGAGACGTTATGAAACAGAAATTCCGCGTGCTAGTGGTCTACAAGAAGGACGCCTACCAGCACTACCTCCAAGAGCAGCAAGACCCTCACCTGGTGCGCCTGCTCCAGCAGCGCCATCCGGATGTCTTAGACATGCAGCGCGCCCACCTGGTCCACGAAGAATCCATGGAAGCGATCGTGCATGCGCTGCGCCGGCTGCCGGTTGAGTTTGATTTGGCCTATCGGGCTGACCTGAATGTAACCCGCCGCTATCATCTGGTTGTTTCGGTGGGAGGGGATGGCACGTTTTTGCAGGCGGCACGTAGCGTGAGCCGCACCCCGATTCTAGGCGTCAACGCCGATCCGGCTCGCAGCGAAGCGGTCTTTTGCGCGGCGACTCAGCGCACCTTTCCTCGATTGTGTCAGGGGGCACTGGAAGGGAAGTTGCCAGAACTTCGGCTCTATCGCCTCACCGTCCGGCTTAACGGGAAGCTCTTGGCCTATCGCGCGCTGAATGATGTCTTAGTCGTGCATGATGATCCGGCCACCATGAGCCGCTACCGTCTTCGCCTTGGGGCGCGAGAAGAGTTGCAGAAGAGCTCAGGGTTGTGGGTGGCGACGGCGGCAGGCTCTAGCAGCGCGGTGCTAGCTGCCGGAGGTGTTCGGCTGCCTTGGAGCGCGAAGCGATTTCAGTACCGGCCTCGAGAGCTCTACCGGGGACGGCTCTCGCGCTCTCGACTGACCGGCGGGGTGCTGCCAGTTCATACACGGGTACAGCTTACCTGGCTTATGCGCCGGGGCTGCGCCTTTATTGATGGCCCGCATGTCAAAATCCCGCTTCGGTTTGCCGATCAGCTCGACATCCGCCTCTCGCTTGCCGATCCTCTCCGCGTCCTGGGTCTTTAGAAACCACCCCGCCCCTTGCGTACGCAAGGGGCGGGGTGGTTATCGTTCGGTCTAGAAGACCTTACGCTGCTTTAGTGACGTTAGAGGCTTGCGGTCCCTTGGGTCCTTGGGTGATTTCGAACTCCACCGGTTGGCCTTCCTTGAGAGACTTGAAGCCGTCACCGCCGATTGCGGAGTAATGGACGAACACGTCTTTCGACCCATCGTCCGGGGTAATAAACCCGTACCCCTTCTGGTCACTAAACCACTTCACCGTTCCCTTTGCCATACTCACCTTCCACCCCCTTCCGTTCTCCTACCTACCACAACAAACAAACAACCGCTTGGCAACCTCATCAGCTGCCTTGCGGCTTACGACGAAGATCACAACGTTCGATTCGACGTGCACTTACGTTAATACGGTTCCTCTTGCCTACACAAGCTCGGCCGGTGACGCAACCACCAAAGCCGACTCATGCTCGATACGAATCTTTATCAAGTATATCGCAAAAAGTCCGTCGCTGTCAATAAGAATTGGTACAATAGGCTAGAAGATGTCAAAAATATTAGTAGTTCGGGGTTGGGGGTTCTGGGCTCGGCAGGCTCTCACGCTTCTTTTCTTGCTCAGTCCAGGTACCGCTGCATTTGCTGAATTTGCTGAAATTCGGCAGGCCAAGGTAGCCGGGCAGTTCTATCCCGCAGATCAGGTAGAGCTAACTCAGCTTGTTAGCCAGCTCCTTGAGCGCCAGCCAGCCCCAACTGCCGGCCAAAAACCTCGCATCCTGATCGTTCCGCATGCCGGCTATCCCTATTCTGGCTCGGTAGCAGCTCGAGCGTTTCGTCAGGTTCGGGGCCAGCGCTATGATGCGGTCGTGGTGGTGGGATTTACGCATCGGGGCTCTTTCAACGGCTCATCGGTTGATAAGGCTGAGGCGTATCACACTCCGCTTGGCTCCATTGCGGTGAGTCACGAGGCGATAGAACGACTCAACGCCTCTGGCGGTCTGACCTACAACAGGGAAGCGCATGAAAGCGGTGAACATTCCTTAGAAGTCGAGCTGCCCTTTATCCAAGTCGCGCTGCCGGAGCACAAGATTGTGCCCATCCTCATGGGCAATGCCAGCTTCGAGCAGGCAGAGCAGCTCGCGAACACCTTGGCCGCGCTGGCTCAGCAGAGTGACTATCTCTTTGTCTTCAGCACCGACCTGTCCCATTACCATCCTTACGAGGAAGCCAAGCGGATCGATGAGCGGGCCATCAGTGCGATCCTGTTTGAAACCCCTCAGGCGGTTCATCGTCTCTTCAGTCAGGGGGCGTTTGAAGCCTGCGGCCGTGGACCGATTCTCACCAGTTTGTTGCTGGCGGCGAAGCTCGGCTACCCGACACGGCAGCTGTTGCAGTACGCCAACTCCGGAGATACCACAGGCGATCAGACGCGAGTGGTGGGGTATGGGGCGATTGCCATGTATGACCGCCCTCAAGCGACAACGGGTGGGCTCTCGCAGGAAGCCGGGCAGGCGCTCGTGCGAGCGGCCCGCACCATGTTAGCGCAGAGGCTTGGCGAACGGGCACCCTCTGAACAACACGCCCTGATGCAGACCATAACCGAAGAGCTGAGCCGACATCAGGAGCTCTCCAAGGCTAGCGGCTTATTTGTGACGCTGCGAAAGCATGGGCAGTTACGAGGCTGCATTGGCCGGATCCGCACCGAGGAGCCGCTGGCACAAATAATTGGGACGGTTGCGTTGGAGGCCGCGCTGCATGACCCGCGTTTTGCTCCTGTCACAGCCGGCGAGTTGAGTGAGCTAGATGTGGAAGTGTCTGTGCTCACGCCGCCGCAGCGTATTTCCTATCCTCAAGAAATTGTCGCCGGGCGCGACGGAGTCATTCTAGAGTATCAGGGCCATAGCGGCATCTTCCTGCCGCAGGTCTGGAAGGAAACGGGCTGGACCCGTGTCGAATTCCTGCGCGAGCTCGCCTCTCAAAAAGCCGGCTTATCTCCGGATGCTTGGCAATCCGCCACCCTCTCCACCTTCCAAGACCAGGTGTTTACCGACGAGTCGCACGTGCCTTGACACTCTGCATGCGTGTGTGATAAGGTCAAGGTGTAATGAAACTCAGCGTCGATGACCTCTTGCGATCGAAAGTCCGTAATCGTGCCCGCATGGCGCGCGCCGCCGAAGCCATCGATCGATTGCGTCGTAAGCCCCCCCCCGGCTGGGATACTGTCGAAGTCTTACGCCGACTGAGAGAGAAACGCTAAGTGCCTGTCATTGATGCCTCGGTAGCCGTCAAATGGTTTATCGGGGAACCTGACTCACCCGCTGCTCATCACTTGCTAGACGCCCACATTGTCGGCACGTCCACGATCGTCGCTCCAGACCTTCTCATCTATGAAGTTTCGAACGCTCTTCTCCATAATTCCACGTTCAGCGCTGCCGAGATCCAACGTAGCGCCGAGCGGCTCTATGAGTTGGAGTTGGAATTCATCGCACCTTCCGTTGAGGTGGTGACTGCTGCTATTGCACTCGCTTCATCAAAAAAGCGCCTGACGTTCTACGATGCGTTGTACGTTGCGTTGGCTCGACATCTCGAGTTGCCCTTGTACACCGCAGATCGCAAACTTCTCTCCAAGCTTCAGGGTTTTTCTTTCGCCCACCATATTTGACCCGCCGACGCCTGGCAATCCGCCACCCTCTCCATCTTCCAGGATCAGGTGTTTCAGGAAAAATAATTTTCCAACCCTTGACACTTTCGAGCAGGATCAGGTATTGTTTAGCTACAATTAACTTTTCAAATCCGAAAAGGCAAACTTC